>CALFUG010000156.1 GCA_937928455.1 uncultured Clostridia bacterium | reverse complement strand
GGGAAAACCATTTCCCAGCCATTTAAAGGTACGGGAGATGTGGAATCCTTGGTTACTTCGGTGCTTCCTTTGGCTTCTCGACCGGAACAAAAGGTGATTACAGTGTACTTGAAGCCGGATGTGAAGATTATGTATGATTTTGTGATTCAAGAGTTTCGGGATGTGAATCAAAGAGTGGTATACCCGATCATTTATGGTGGGACCACCTATCTTCCCATTCGTGCCATTTCTGGCCTGATGGGAGCCTCTATCGAATGGAATAGTAATACCCAAACCATTACTATTAACAAAGAGGTGGTGGATCAAGAGGAAGAAAGAAGCAATGTAGTGGCTTTGACGGATTTATTTAACCAAGCGGTAGATTTATATAACCAATCCACTTCTAAAATTTCCATACTTCAATCCACCCAAGATCCGGCGGTTCTTCAGGAGATGGCAAAGGAAGTCAGCTCGGACTATCGAATGGCTCAGTATAATACTTCTTTCGGAAAGGAATTGGGGTCTCTTTCCTTTACTCCTTCTGAAAAAGAGGCCTATGATAAACTAATGGAGTTCCTGGAATTAGCGGAGTACTACATACTGGTTTTAGAAAACATCTCCTATATGGCCAGTAACGGCCAGGATTACAGTATGTTCGGAGAGACCTTCCTGACCTTTGCCTTAGAATCGGAAAGGAAGATGGACGAGACCAGAGAAGCCATACAAGCCTTATAGGATAGAATGTGATAGCCGAAATCCCATGTAGCCATGGGATTTTTGTGATATAATAAGGGTTGTTGTGAATCGAAAAAAAGAGAAAGGAAAGAAAAGAAATGAAAAAGATTTTATCTTTTATTATAACCCTAGCCCTTTTGGTGTCTACCGGTACCATGGCTTTCGCAGCAGTACCTCAGGATGTGGAAGGGACTTCCTATGAAAAGGCCATCATCACCTTGGTGGAAAAAGAAATCATCACCGGAGACGGCAGTGGACTTTTCCACCCGGAAAGTACATTGACCCGAGCCCAGGCATGTATCATGGTGGTGAAGGCAGGTTCCGGGGAGCTAGTGGATGAACCCAGCGGGTTTACGGACATGACAGGCTACGGTTGGGCAGAGCCATATATTCGCTATGCGGTAGAGTATGGCATTACTACCGGATATCCGGATGGCACGTTTAAACCGGGCCGTTATGTGACTACCAATGAGTTGGTTACCTTCACCTTGCGAGCCGCCGGCTATGGAGATGAAAAGCTGGGAGGTACCTGGCCCAGTAATTATCTGAATCAAGCAGCCACATTAGATGTGCTGAAGGGGTTACCGGAAGAACTGCCGGTATATGCTACCAAGGAGATGGCCGCTCAGATTGTGTACAA
>CALFUG010000155.1 GCA_937928455.1 uncultured Clostridia bacterium | reverse complement strand
ATAGTGGCCTTGGCATCTCCAAAGCACATAAAGGAATTGTCTTTATAGAATAGTGGATTGGGCACTCCCGCGTATCCCGCATTCATGGACCGCTTGAAGACTACCACTGTCTGCGCCTTCCACACCTCCAATACCGGCATACCGGCAATGGGACTGGTGGGATCTTCCTTGGCCGATGGGTTCACCGTGTCGTTGGCACCGATTACCAATACCGTATCCGTCTCTGAAAAATCATCATTGATTTCATCCATTTCCAAAACGATATCATAAGGTACTTTCGCCTCGGCCAACAACACATTCATGTGCCCGGGCAAACGTCCCGCTACCGGATGAATACCAAAACGAACATTGACTCCCATATCTCGAAGTTTTCGGGTAATATCTGCTACCAAGTATTGCGCTTGCGCAACGGCCATTCCATATCCGGGAGTAATGATTACCGAACTGGATTGCTTTAATTGCTCCGCTACATCCTCCGGAGACATTTCTCGATAATCACCCATGTCTTCCGGTCCCACTGCACATGCCCCTTCATTTCCAAAACCACCGGCAATGACGGAAATGAAAGAGCGATTCATCGCCTTACACATGATGTAGGACAAGATAGCACCGGAAGATCCGACCAAAGCTCCGGTTACAATCAACAAATCATTAGAGAGCATAAATCCTACCGCCGCGGTGGCCCATCCGGAATAGGAGTTCAACATGGAGATAACCACCGGCATATCTGCCCCGCCAATGGATGCCACCAAATGGAGCCCCAACAGCAGAGAAATGGCCGTCATAATGGCCAGATAAAGCATAGAGCCTTCCGCCTGGATGAAAAAGCCCATCAGCACAAAGGATCCCACAATGGCGGCTAGATTCAACCATTGTTTTCCGGGCAAACAAAGCGCCCTTGACTTAATCATTCCATTCAACTTTCCGAAAGCCACAATGGAACCGGTAAAGGTAACCGCTCCAATGAACACACCCAGAAAGATTTCCGTCAACTCAATATTGAGAAGAGCCCCTTCCACCGTCTCACCATGTCCGTGGCCTAACAACTTAAAGAAATTGTTATACCCTACCAACACCGCGGCCAATCCTACAAAGCTATGCAATGCCGCTACCAGCTGGGGCATACCGGTCATTTCCACCTTTAAAGCCACCCGGGCTCCAATCAGGCTTCCAATTAGCATGGCCACCAGGATATAAACTAATGCTTGAACATTGGAACTGGCAATGGTGGTCACCAGGGCAATACTCATTCCGATAATCCCAAATATATTTCCTCTTTTTGCAGTTTCCTGCCTTGATAACCCGGCCAAGCTCAGAACGAAAAGGATGGCCGCGATGATATATGCTATTGTTACTAAACCTTGAAACATTTCGCTTTCCTCCTTATTCTTTTCTGAACATTTTCAGCATTCGGTGTGTTACCGTAAAACCACCCACCACGTTAATGGTGGCAATGAGAATTCCGATAAAGGCCAATACGGTAATAATATTCATGTCCGGTCCAATCTGTAGCAAAGCCCCCACCACGATAATGCCGGAAATGGCATTGGTTACCGACATCAACGGAGTATG
>CALFUG010000154.1 GCA_937928455.1 uncultured Clostridia bacterium | reverse complement strand
GAAAATAGGCAAGTTAGCAAATAGTGTGGGGCTATTTCCCACCCAGATTGTGGCCAGTTTCTTAAGCATTGCGGTGTTTTGTAATCAAACGGTTGCCACTATATTAAATGCACAAGTTTTAAAAGGTGTTTATGAAAAAAAAGGAAGTACTTCTTTTGATTTAGCCATAGACATGGAGAATTCCGTGATTACATTGTCGGGCATTGTTCCCTGGTCCATTGCTTGCACCGTTCCCTTGGGCATCCTGGGAGTGGGCATTGAAGCCATTCCATACTCGGTCTTGTTGTATGTCATTCCCTTATCTTATCTCTTAACCAAAAAGATTTGGGTCAAGGTATATTAATTTTGTGTTTTCCTTGACGATATATGAATCTTATGATAATATGTTGAAGATTTAAGCAGGATTCAGGTGATTGGGAAAGGCATGGGCATGAAAAATCAATGGAGGTCTCAAGTACAAATAGATGTTTTCGCCAATCGCGGTGTGGTATTCTCTTCCCTTCGGGGGAGAGTTTTTTTTATGTGAGAAAGGGGGAAGAAGATGAACGGAAAAATATATGGGGGATTGATGGGACGTAGCTATATTGAACCGGGGGATTTCACCATGGAAGAGATGAATGTTCTTTTTGAGTTAGGGGAGTCCATTCAGAAGAACCCAAAGTGGTATAGCGAAGTGGCCAAAGGATACTTAATGGGGACGTTGTTCTTTGAGCCTAGTACACGAACACGCCTTAGCTTCGAGGCTGCCATGCTTAGACTGGGAGGCCAAGTAGTGGGATTTTCGGAACAAGGTTCCAGTTCGGTGGCAAAGGGAGAAAGTCTGGCAGACACAGTGAGAACGGTATCCGGGTATACGGATATTCTTGTAATGAGACATCCCAAGGAAGGATCTGCGAAAGTGGCATGGAAAGAAATTCAAATCCCCCTGATTAATGGGGGTGATGGGGGGCATCATCATCCCACCCAGACGTTAACTGATTTGTTTACCATTCATTGTGAAGTGAAGAAGAAAGACAAGATGGTGATAGGCATATGTGGGGACTTGAAATTTGGAAGAACCGTGCACTCCCTGTTAAAAGTAATTAGTCTTTATCCCCGAGTTGAAATCCATCTTATTTCCCCTCCGGAATTGAAAACCCCGGAATATATTACCCGGCACATATTGGAAAAGCGAAAAGTGCCTTACTTTGAAACAGAACAGTTGGAAGAAAGCCTTCCTCAGTT
The DNA here is from genome assembly GCA_937928455.1 of uncultured Clostridia bacterium. Taxonomy (GTDB): domain Bacteria; phylum Bacillota; class Clostridia; order Peptostreptococcales; family Anaerovoracaceae; genus JAAZGD01. Next base: position 740 of record CALFUG010000154.1, on the reverse strand, counting down.
GGACATTTTATATATGACTCGAGTCCAACGAGAAAGGTTTTTTAATGAGGCCGATTATCTTCGTCTGAAAGATAGCTATATTTTGGATCCGGAAAAGTTAAAGAGAGGAAAGAAAGATTTGGTGGTGCTTCATCCCCTTCCCAGGGTAAACGAAATTTCCAAGGAAGTGGATTCTGATCCGCGTGCACTTTATTTCAAACAGGCAAAATACGGAATGATTATACGAATGGCCCTAATTATGGGGTTGTTGGGTTTAGAGAAAAAGGAGGAGCGACATGATAGTTGATAGCATTCGCAATGGGATAGTGATTGATCACCTAACCAAAGGAAAGGGGATGGAGGTACTATCTCTTTTGAATATAGGAGACCTAGAACACTCGGTAGCACTCATCATGAATGCACACAGCAATAAGTATGGTAGGAAAGACCTGGTGAAAATAGAAAATATGATGGATGTGGATTTAGCCGTGTTGGGATTAGTGGATCCTCGAGCTACGGTAGTGTACATTCGTCAGGGGGTAGTAGTTGAGAAAAAAACGCTAACTTTACCTACTAAGGTGATGGGAGTGATACAGTGTAAAAATCCACGATGTATTACCACCACAGAGCGGGATGTGCCACAAATATTCCGCCTGGTGAATGAGGAGCAACGTTGTTATCAATGTGAATATTGCGATGATTTAAGAATCCTAAAAGGAGATGGCATTTATGGATAGAGTGATAGTCAACGGGCGAATCAT
>CALFUG010000153.1 GCA_937928455.1 uncultured Clostridia bacterium | reverse complement strand
TATCGATACAGGTCATCATCCTTGGCATGCAACAAATATTCGTAGGCCGTCTGAAAAGCTCCCGGTCCATAATAGTCATCGGAATTAATCACACAGAATGGGCCATCCACCACATCTTTTGCCGCCAATACGGCATGGCTGGTGCCCCATGGCTTTTCCCGCTCAAAGGGAAGAACGAATCCTTCCGGCAAATCATCCAGCTCCTGGAATGCATATGCCACTTCAATATGTTGGTCGGAACGACCTTCCACCAACTGGATAAAATCCTCTTCGATTTCTTTTTTAATAATAAAAACGACTTTCTTGAATCCAGCCATTACGGCATCATACAAAGAAAAGTCTAAAATGATTTCGCCTTCTTCTGTAATGGGGTCCATTTGTTTTAAGCCCCCGTATCGGCTACCCATCCCTGCCGCCATAATCACCAATGTTGGTTCCTTACTCATGCCTTCCTCCTCTCAAAATGTCTTTTGAAAACCACTTGCCTTGCTTCTATTGTATAAAATGAACCGAACCATTTCAACCATCGCTATAGCCCGCTCCTCACCAAATCTTCCACCCGGTTGTCCAGCTCTTTGATTTGGCTTCGAGACAAGCCCTTGGTCTCTATGGGTGGGTGAATCGTAAACCGAATGGGTACTCCACTGGTGAGAATACCGGTCTCTTCGTACACTCGGTAGCTTCCGTCAATGGTAAAGGGTATGATGGGAACCTCCGGTTTGGTGGCCAAGCGAAGAGGCCCCTTTCGAAACGCCCCCATTTCTTTTTTGCGGCTTCGGGTTCCTTCGGGAAATATAATCAGAGAAAAGCCCTGTTCCAAAAGTTCAATGCCCTCCTGAATGGCCTTTAACGAGGCACGACTATCCTCCCTTTTTATGTAGACACTTCGAATATTTTCAATCCACTTCCCATAAAAAGGGATTCTGGCTAACGAAGATTTCGCCACAAATCCGGTTTGAAATCGATCCAATACATAAAGACAGACAATAATATCCGCATAGCCCTGGTGATTTCCTACAAATACTACAGGACCCTTTTCAGGCAGAAATTCCTTCCCCGTGATTTGAACATCCATACGGTAAGTTTTTACCATATGGTCGCTCCAATGACGACAACAGTTTAAAATAGCCTGCCGCTCACCTTCCAAATCTCCTTGCTTTCGTTTTTCAAGGATTTCTTTTTCATAGGGTGCCAGTTCGTTTAATGCCCGCTTCAATTTCCAAAAGGGGGCCATGTTTTTTATGATTTTCATGGTTCTAATATACCATAAAACCCACCCTTTCCGCTACTAAAACAAGGCACAACGGCGGAAAGATCGTGGCCTTATTGATCCCCCTTTTCATGCACCTATTACAGGACCCTTTACGAAAAAAGACAGCCGACAGGCTGCCTTCCATATTTTCCGTTTTTCCCATTTCTGTTTATCGAGAGCCCAGCCCAAAATTCTCCCGTACCCGGGCCATGGTTCGCTGGGCCACTTCATCTGCTCTTTCCGCACCGTCCTTCAAATAATCCAATAGCTCCTGGGAATGGCGAATGGCTTCATACCTTTCACGAATGGGGCGCAACGCATCCACGGTGACTTCCACCAAATCCTTTTTAAAGTCTCCGTATCCTCTTCCCTCATATAGTCGCTCCACCTGGGAAATGGTTTTCCCGGAGAAAACGCTGTATATGGTCATCAGATTGCTGATGCCTGGTTTGTTTTTCACATCATAGTGCACCCTGCCGTCCGAGTCCGTGGTAGCTTTCATAATGGATTTTTTAATTTTCCCTTCGTCGTCTAGTAGAGAAATGCGACTCAGGGGATTTTCCGCCGACTTACTCATCTTGGAGGTAGGGTCATCCAAGGACATAACCCGGGCCCCTTCTCGAAGAAACCGGCCATCCGGCACAACAAAGGTGTCCGGAAAACGATTGTTTACCCGAAGGGCAATATCCCGGGTTATTTCGATGTGTTGCTT
>CALFUG010000152.1 GCA_937928455.1 uncultured Clostridia bacterium | reverse complement strand
CCTCAATCCCTTGGAAATCAGGGATTGAGGGCTTTTATTTTTGAATAAAAAATTTAACACATTCTTTACATTGGGATAATACGTTCTTAATACATCTTTGTTATTCTTTGGGAGAAACAGAAATAAGTGAGTGTTAAGAAGGAGGAAATAAATTGAAGAATTTTAAAAAGATGTGGATTGTCGTATTAGCCTTAGTATTTGTTTTTTCGTTTGCAGCTTGTGGCGGAAACGGGGAAGAGACTGTAGAAGATGCCCTAAGTGGTGCAGTTATTGTAGACGGTTCCGGAACTGTATATCCCTTAATGGCGCATATTGCAGAAGAATATATGACCAATGAAGAGCCGGGAGTCAGTGTCCAGGTGGGACGTGCCGGATCCAGTGCCGGGTTTAAGAAGTTCATACCGGGAGAAACGGATTTTTCAGATGCCTCCAGAAAAATCAAGGATGAGGAAATTACCCAGCTGGAAGAAAATGGACTGGTGTTTGGGGAAGATGTAATGGAAGTAAAGCTTGCTTATGACGGACTTACCATTGTCATCAACAAAGATAATTCCTGGGCAACGGAAATGACGGCAGAAGAGATTGTCAATATGTACTTGTCGGGACATTATCATGGAGACGATGTGGTTCTTTGGTCGGATATTCGAGCCGAATGGCCTTCGGAGCAAATCAATTTTTACGGACCAAACGAGAATCACGGAACCTATGAGTTTTTCTACGAAGTGATTTTGGACGAACAGGATATGGTAAAAACCGCCAACTTGCAACAAGAGTATTCCACCCTGGTAGACCTTGTATCCAAGGATAAGAATGCCATTGCATTCTTCGGCTATGGATACTATGCAAGCAACCAAGATATTCTGACAGCCGTTAAGGTGGACTTTGGAAGCGGTCCAGTGGCACCGACTCTGGAAACCATTGGGGAAGATCTTCCTTATGCCGGATTTACCAGACTGGTTTATACCTACATTAACCTGGCTTACGCAAAAGAAAAACCACAAGTTCTGGATTATGCCATGTATGTAGTATCTCCCGATGGAGCCGAAAGATTGGCTGGCGAAAATGGATTCGCACCTCTGCCGGCGGAGATGTATGCGGAGTACTACACACAGCTTGCATCTATGAAATAGGAACCAGTAACGGTGCAACTAGTAAGTTGGGGGGTCTCATATCAGGCCTCTCAACTTCAGACGTTATGCTTAAAGAATAAAAGTATGATGAATAGGGAGAAAAATGGATGGATACCATAAAAATCAGAAACATCATCCAACAGAATATAAAAAATAAAAAAGGGGTATTTGATAAGATTATGCCCAAATTTTTCCTGGTGATGGCCTCCATATCCATCATCGTTACTTTTGGAATTGTATACACCCTTTTAGTGGATGCGATGAAGTTCTTTGCGGAAGTGCCACTAAAGGAAGTGTTTAGCACTAACTTGAGTCCTTTGTCAAAAAATCCTACTTTTGGCATACTTCCTTTGCTGAACGGGACTATTTTAACAACGATTATCGCTATGATTGTGGCGGTGCCCGCCGGGCTGGCTGCCGCAATATATTTGAGCCAGTTTGCCAACAGCAGGTTAAGAAAAGTGCTAAAGCCAGTTCTGGAAATTTTAGCGGGGATACCCACCATCGTGTATGGGTTCTTTGCTTATTCTTTTGTAACGCCTTTACTCATGAATTTGATACCCACACTGGGCGCCAAAAATGCACTGAGTCCCGGCATTGTGATGGGCATTATGATTATCCCCATGGTGGCTTCTCTTTCGGAAGATGCCATGAATGCGGTTCCCGAAATCATAAAAGACGGGGCTTATGGGCTGGGATCTACCAAGCTTGAAACCACCTTTCGGGTGATTATACCTTCTTCCATATCGGGGATTATTGCCTCCATTGTGCTGGCTATCTCGAGAGCCATCGGAGAGACTATGATTGTGACCATCGCCAGTGGAAGTTCTAAAAACTTTACCTTTGATATTACCCAGTCGATGCAAACCATGACCGCCTATATTGTGGAGTTCACCAGTGGAGATGCGGGAAGCGGAACCATTGGTTACTACAGTCTTTACGCGGTGGGTTTGATACTCTTAATTTTTACGCTGGTGATGAATCTTTTGGCCCAGTATATATCGAAAAAATATAGAGAGGTATACTGATGATGGATGAGAATGTGAAATGGAATCATGGTTTTAAAATAGACATTGACAAGCACCGGGTTTCCAAAAGAGTGAATCTTAACAATCGAGTGAAGAATATCTTTGCTTTTTCCACTTTGTTGGTAATGTTGGTCTTAGTGGTTCTTCTTTATGATATTATTCGGGAGAGCATCGGGTGGCTGAATTGGGAATTTCTCATGAAGAATTTGTCCATATTCCCGGAAAAGGCAGGGATTAGAGGAGCTATATTGGGCACCTTATACCTGATGGTGATTGTGATACCCGTTACGCTGATATTGGGGGTGGCGACCGCCATCTTCATTGAAGAATATGCAAAAGATGGGCTCTTGCAACGGATGATTCGTGTGAATATATCTAACTTAGCCAGTGTGCCTTCCGTGATATTCGGTCTCTTAGGACTCACGTTCTTCTCCAGAGTTCTGGGTCTTGGGTCCAGCATTCTTGCCGGGGGGCTCACCATGTCTCTTTTGGTGCTGCCCATCGTGGTTGTGGCGGCGCAAGAGGCAATACGGGCGGTTCCCATGTTCTTGCGAGAAGCTTCTTATGGAATGGGGGCGGATAAGTGGACCACCATTTGGCGGGTGGTTCTTCCCGTTGCATTACCCGGGATTCTAACGGGAGGGATATTAGCCATATCCAGAGCCATTGGCGAAACGGCACCTTTGGTGGTTTTGGGAATCCCCACTCTCATCATGAAGATCCCCACCACATTGATGGATGATTTTACGGCCTTGCCCATACAAATTTATTATTGGACCTTGGATACGGTATTGACACCGGAATATGCCTATTTGGCGGCCGCCACCATTGTTGTTCTTTTAAGCACTCTTTTCTTGCTGAACCTTTCGGCAATTATTATCCGGAACAAATTTCAGAAAAAGTTATGATAGGAGGAAATGGATTTGAATGATAATATATCAAAAGTAGATACATCTACGGATATTGTATATGATGTGCAAGGGCTGAATCTCTGGTATGGAGATAAACAGGCCTTACAGGACATTAATATGAAGATCAGCAAAAATAAAATTACGGCGATCATCGGTCCTTCCGGATGTGGAAAATCTACTTTTATTAAAACCTTGAACCGAATGACGGAAAATATACCGGAAGTACGGACAAGCGGGAAGATTCTTTATTATGGGGATGATATATTTGCCCCTAATGTTCGCGCAGAAGAGTTGAGATCCCGGGTTGGTATGGTTTTTCAAAAGCCCAATCCATTCCCCAAATCAATATATGAAAATGTGGTCTATGGCCCTAAAATATATGGGATTAAAAACAAGAAGCTTCTCATGGAAATTGCAGAAGAAAGCTTGCGTCGCGCCGCTCTTTGGGATGAGGTGAAGGATCGATTGCAGGAAAATGCTTATGGGCTTTCCGGTGGACAGCAACAAAGACTTTGCATTGCAAGGGCCCTGGCGGTACAACCGGATGTACTGTTGCTGGATGAAGCCACCAGCGCACTGGATCCCATTTCCACCTCGAAAATTGAGGACCTGGTTCTGGAATTAAAAAAAGATTATACCATAGTAATGGTGACACACAATATGCAACAAGCGGCTCGTGTATCCGACATAACGGCATTTTTCCTGTTGGGAGAGGTGTTGGAGTTTGGAGAAACCGAAAGTGTATTTACCGCACCGCAAGACAAGCGTACAGAAGATTATATAACGGGGAGGTTTGGATGATGAGAAATCGATTTGATACTCAACTGGAAGAACTCAACACGGAACTCATTCGAATGGGGTCTCTGATTGAAGCTTCCATTACCAATGCAGTGAAAGCATTGATTGATCAAGATAAATCACAAGCAAAAAAGGCCATTCAGGAAGATCTTGAAGTGGACCAAAAGGAGCAAGAGATAGAAAACCTTTGCTTGAAGTTGCTCTTGCAGCAGCAGCCGGTGGCCCGAGATTTGCGACTTATTTCCGCCGCTCTCAAAATGATTACCGACATGGAACGTATTGGCGACCAGGCCGCGGATATTTCCGAAATCGCCATTTATCTATCGGAGGCTCCCTACGTAACGAAATTGGTGAAGATACCTCAAATGGCGGAGGAAACGGTGAAAATGGTAACGGGAAGCATCGATGCCTTTGTCAAAAAAGATTTGAATATGGCCCAGGCAGTAGTGGATGCAGATGATATTGTGGACGACTTGTTTTTGCAAGTGAAAAGTGATTTAATAAATCTGATCCACGAGAATGCAGAAAATGGAAGCCAGGCTTTGGATTTGCTAATGGTTGCAAAATATCTGGAACGCATTGGGGATCATGCGGTGAATATTGCCGAGTGGGTGATTTTTTCCATTACGGGAGTTCATAAGTATGCCGATGGAAATAGTGATATAATTAAAGAATAAATGGGATTATGTTCGGACCAAATTCAACTTCGTGTTTTCGATGGGAAAGCGGGTCGTGACACGGGAGGAAGAGAGGGAGAATTTTGGACACTAGAAAACGAATCTATTGTGTAGAGGATGAAAAGAATATTCGGGAATTGCTGGTGTATGCTCTGAATAGCAAGGACTTCATCGCAGAAGGGTTTGAAGATGGAGAAACCTTCTGGGAAGCCATGCGCAAGGCCATTCCGGATTTGGTTCTTTTGGATATTATGCTTCCGGGAGAGGATGGCTTGACGATTCTATCCAAGATTAGAGGAAACAAGGAAACCAAAGAATTACCGGTTATTTTGCTCACTGCCAAGGGCAGCGAATTTGACAAGGTGCATGGTTTGGATGCCGGAGCCGACGACTATGTGGCCAAACCCTTTGGGGTGATGGAATTAATGTCCCGGATTCGAGCGGTTCTTCGCCGAAATCGGCAGGATTGGGAATCCCCGGTGCTTCAAGTGGGAGAAATAAAGATGAATCGGGAAGAACGTTGGGTCCAAGCCCAGGGACGAGAGCTGCAGCTCACATTCAAGGAATTTGAGCTATTGCGGTTTCTTATGGAAAACGAAAACATGGTGTTGTCCCGGGACAAATTGCTGGATGTGATATGGGGTTATGACTCGGCGGTGGAAACCCGAACCGTGGATGTTCATATCCGTACGCTTCGACAGAAACTGGGGGACCAGGGAGAATGGATTGAAACCGTTCGCAATGTGGGATATCGGATAGGGAGAAGGGCATGAAACGAAAAATATTCGGCAGCATGGTGCTGATTTCGCTTATAACCATTATTCTAACGGCGGCAGCTTTTTCCGTATTGCTGTATCAACAGTTGGAAAATGATATGGAGCGAGAGCTGAAGAATCAGATGGCTTTGGTTATGACGGGATATGGAGAATCGGGAATCGTCTATCTTCAAGAAATACGGGGGGAAGACCGAAATTCCCGGATTACCTTGATTGCCCCATCCGGGAAGGTTCTGTATGATAATCGGGCCATACCTTCGGAGATGGAAAATCATAAAGATCGGCTGGAGGTAAAGGCAGCCTTTGAAACCGGTAAAGGAGAAGGGGTCCGCAATTCCGACACACTGGGTAGCCAATTTTTTTATCTGGCGCAAAAGACCGATGATGGAAATGTGCTTCGACTTTCCATACGGACCGACAGCATTCGTACCTCCATGGGAGAAAGTGTGATTTTTCTTGTGGGAATCCTTTTGCTAATCGGAGTACTGGCCATGGTGTTTTCAAGGATGCAAACCCGTAGGATTATTCAGCCTATTAATGATATAGATTTAGAACATCCGGAAGGGGAAAAGCTTTACGAAGAGTTGTTCCCATTGGTTTCCCGAATTCACAATTTGAACCAGTCGGTTCAGGATAAAATGAGGGAGCTTTCGGCACGTACTGACAATTTCAACCGAATCACTTCTCATATGGAAGAAGGATTGATTATTTTGGATCGAGCCGGAAAGATCATCACCATCAATCGGAGTGCTGCCCGCTTTTTTGAGGTAGAGGAGGACAATCTTCCCGGGAAACACTTTTCGGTGGCCAACCGGAATCTCAAGCTCCTGGAGAGTGTAGAAAAAGCATTAAAGGGACAGCATCAAGAGGAGATTATAGAAGATCGGGATAGGCAGTATCAGTTGAGGGCTACGCCGGTATTCCAGGAGGAAGAGGTTTCCGGAGGAATTTTGATGCTGTATGATGTGACGGAGAAAAGACGAGCCGATAACCTTCGCCGTGAATTCACCGCCAATGTGTCCCATGAATTAAAAACGCCATTGACTTCTATCTTGGGGTATGCAGAGATACTGAGCAACCGGATGGCGGAGGGGGCGGATGCCATTGAGTTCGCCGGGAGAATTCAGGGGGAAGCCAAGGATCTTCTTTCCATGATTGAGGACATCATTCGGCTTTCTGAGTTGGACGAAGGCAACATTCGAATTCCAATGGAAAGGGTCAACCTACTGAAGGAAGCAGAAAGGGTGGCGGAGCGGCTTCGGCCAACGGCAGCTCTTCGGGGAATAGAGATAAAAGTTGCTGGAGAGGAAGCCTTTGTGCAGGGCATTCCCACGTTGTTAGAAGAGATGTTGGTGAATTTAATGGACAATAGCATTAAATACAATGTGGAAGAGGGGGAAATCACGGCGCGAATCCAGAAAAACAAAGATAAAGTAGTTCTGGAAGTGGCGGATACCGGTATTGGTATTCCGCTGGAAGACCAGGAAAGAATTTTCGAACGTTTCTACCGGGTGGATAAAAGCCATTCCAAAAATATAAGTGGGACTGGCCTAGGACTCTCCATTGTGAAACACATTGCCGCCTATCATAAGGCGGCTCTGAGTCTGGAAAGCCAAGTAGGAAAAGGAACCACCATACGAATCGAATTTCAGGCGGATTAATCCGCCTGTTTTTTTATGAGAGATATTGCAACAGCACAGCATCATGCTTGAAGAACTTCAGTATTTCGGTTAGTCTACAAATCTTTTCATAGGTATCGCGGACGAAGTCAAGTTCTTTTGCTTGCTTTCCTAACATTAGCTTGTTCCATTCCCGTTATCGCACAAAACATTCCTTATTGCCAACGTTTTGTGCAAATATAGGAATATTCATTCTCAAATATTTACGTAATATGCCTTAAAAGACATGTTGTGCGTAAAATCAGGAATGGAGTTACATGGGAGACAGGCCTATGTGAAGAACCAAAGGTGCTTTTATTTGGCATGTCAGGTCTCTGGGAGTTGATATAATTGTGTCAACAAGAATAAACGGTTATGGTAAAATATATCATATAAACAAAAAGTACCGGTTTGGACCATAGAAAGGGAGATTAGGTGAAAACCAGCAAAAAATGGCTAACCATTTTCGTATTAGTTGTAGCTCTTATTTTAACATTCATCGTGTATGTGAACGATTCCTACGGTGTGAAAAGACCGAATAGTGAAGCATCCGTTGGTGAATTCACCGCATACTTGGATGAACGGATTACAAGAATTATGGGGAACTACGAAATCCCGGGGGTCAGCATTGCGCTGATTCATGACGGGGAGATGGTTTGGTCCAATGCTTATGGATATGCAGATGTGGCAGCTGGGCGGGAAATGACGGTAGATACTGTATGTCGTGTGGAGTCCATCTCGAAGTCTGTTACCGCATGGGGCGTTATGAAATTGTTGGAGAATGGCCAAATTCAATTGGATGAGCCGGTTCATCAATACCTCACGAGCTGGGCAATTCCGAAAAGCCGATTTTCAGAGGAAGATATCACCATCCGGCAATTGTTAAGCCATAGTAGTGGGATGCCTTTGGGAACCATTGGTTTGGAATATTCTCCGGAAGATTCCATCCCCAGTTTAGAAAACAGTTTGTCTCGACAGGCGAAATTGGTTCGAGAGCCGGGGACCGCCTTTGAATACTCCAATGTGGGATTCAATTTGTTGGAATTGCTCATCGAAAAAGTAACGGGAGTAAAGTTTTCTGATTATATGGAGGAAGAGGTTTTGGAACCCCTGGGTATGAATAGCGCCCGCTTCGAATGGAGTGAAGATATAGATCCGGAAGTACCGATGGGATATGATTTACAAGGAGATCCGGTTCCTTTATATGTGTATTCAGAGAAAGGTTCCGGAGGGATGTTTTCCAATGTTGAGGATGTAGCGCGTTTTGTCATGGCCGGAATGGAGGAGAGCAAAAAAACGGAGAGCCGGGTGCTTCGACCTTCGTCAATGGAAGAAATGTACACTCCTGTTATGGACATTTCGGGAATCTATGGAATGGTGGCGGAGGGCTATGGGCTGGGGTATTTCATTGAAAATACTGCGGAGGGCAAAAAGGCTGTATTCCATGGAGGACAGGGACACGGATGGATGACCCATTTCCACTCTTTCCCGGAAGAAGGAGAAGCTATTGTTATTTTAACCAATAGCCAAAGAAGCTGGCCCTTAATTTCTTCTGTTTTGAAAGACTGGTCCCGATGGTCCCTAGCTTCCCAAGTCGGGATGAGTAAAATCCTATGGGGAGTGGTGGGTATGTGGGTTGTCATCGGTTTGATTGCCATTGGGTCGATGGCTCTATTGTATCGAACAGGCAAAGGTGTTTACCGAAGGCACCGTTCGTTTACCATATTGTCCAAGCAAGCCATGGTAACCCGAAGTGTGAAATTGGGGTTGGGTTTGGGAATGGTTTTCGCAGTGGTCTGGAGCTCAAATCAGCCGTACCTGTTTTTATCTTCTATATTCCCTTTGGCTTTTGACTGGTTGATTTATTCCATCGTTGTTTTTTCCTTGGCATTACTATTATCTATACTATTTCCAGAAACGGATTCTCGGGAGAAAAGGATATCTACGAATAGGACTTAATGTACCTCTCATTTTTGTGCACAGATTGAGAGGACAGTACCGTGA
>CALFUG010000151.1 GCA_937928455.1 uncultured Clostridia bacterium | reverse complement strand
GAAGGAAACCTGTTCCACCACACGGGAGATGGCAGAGAGGCTGAAGGTGAATCAATCCACCGTGGTTCGCAAGCTTCAGAAGTACGGTATCGTGCTCAATTGATGCTAGGATGCATCGCTAGGAGCTCCCCGCTGTAGCAATGCATCACAAAGTATAGATGACCACGTAACGCAGTGGGAATTATGTTGAATTCTAGCTATTTTTTCCAAAAAAAATAGCGGGTTCAACATTTTTTATTTTGGCACAAAATTTGCGTTATTAAGGGTAGCTATGTGAAAGAGCCATCGGAGGTCTTGTGCCTCATAAAATTTGCATTCGATGAAAGGACGAAAAAATGGACTGGAGAGAGATTTATAAAAGTAGGGTGGTAACTGCAGAGGAAGCCTTTTCTCAAATTAGAAACGGCGAAATGATTATGACATCCCATGCAGCAGCCGAGCCCAAATATCTATTTAAAAAATTGGTGGAAATGAAAGACCAATTCAAGGATGTAGGAATTTTACAAGGCCTCAATATTGGGGACGCCCTTTATGCATCAGAGGAATGCCATGGACATTTTGTGGTAAATTTATTTTTCTTGGGGAAAAATACCAGGAAATGTTGCCAGGAGGGACGAGGAGAACTGATCCCCATTCATTTCTATGCCCAGCCCATTGCCATGAGAGATGGATTTTTACCGGTAGACGTGGGTTTTATTCAGGTGACCCCTCCCGACGAACAGGGGTATGTGAATATGGGAACCTCGTGCGATCAGACCCGGGCCATTATGGAAATTTCTCGTATTACCATTGCACAAGTGAATAAGAACATGCCTCATCTATGTGGGGAAACCAAAATTCACGTATCAGAAATTGACTATTTTGTAGAGTATGATGAAGATATTTATGAAATTCCCATGATTTCCAGCGAAGATCCAGTGGCGGAGAAGATCGGGTATCATATCTCCACCTTGATTGAAGACGGCGCTACTCTTCAGATGGGGCAAGGAACCGTACCTAATGCGATTCTCAAATTCCTGGAAAATAAAAAGGACATTGGAATTCATACGGAAGTGTTTTCGGACAATTTAATCCCCCTCATTAAAAAGGGCGTAGTGAATGGCGCTAGAAAAAATATTGATAAGGGGAAAATAGTGGCTACTTTTGTACAGGGTACCAAGGAGCTCTATCGATATGTAGACCATAATCCTTTGATTCAGTTGATGCCGGTAGATTATACCAACGATGTAGGGATTATCGCAAAGAACGACAATGTGGTGGCCATCAATTCCGCTTTGGAAGTCGATTTGATGGGACAAGTGGTGGCGGATTCCATGGGCAATGTGATGTTTTCCGGAGTGGGAGGTCAACTGGACTTCCTGCGAGGAGCCGAACAATCCAAGAACGGGAAACCCATTATCGCATTACCGTCCACCGCAAAAAAAGGAACGGTTTCCAGAATCGTCGCCCAGTTAAAACCCGGCACACCGGTTACTACCACAAGAAATGATGTTCATTATGTGGTGACGGAATATGGGATAGCGGATCTGTTTGGGAAAACCCTAACTCAAAGATACAAAGCATTGATTGAAATTGCCCATCCGGATTTTCGGGACCAACTGCAAAGGGAATATGATGAATGCCGAAAAAATGCGGGGCAAATATATTTGGGATAGTTTTAACAAATGGAACTGTAAATGGCATGATACTTGCAAAATATAAATATTGTCAACCTGGAGGAACTACGTCCTCTTGATAATAAAAGTTGAAAGGAAAGGTAAAAAGTATGAAAAAGAAATTATCCTTACTATTGGTCTTGGCACTGATTCTCTCCATGAGTGCGTTCGCATTTACCGGATGCGGCGGCGGAGAAACTGAAGGCGAACCCGAAGCAGAAAAAGTAGTGATTCACTTCGGATCCACCCAGGGAACCACCCACGCATGGTACATTGCTGCTGAAAATATGGCAAAAGCACTGGAAGAACAATCCGGTGGAACCATGGAACTATCCATTGAATTCGGTGGCGTTTGGGGCAGTGACAAAGACCATGCTGAAGCCGTTCAAAATGGAGCTCTTGACATGTACATCGGTTCCACAGTAGGAGCGGATGCGGTAGTTAATAAGATTGGTTTTGTAAACCTGCCCTACTTTATTAATAGTTATGAGTTGGTAGATGAACTCATTTATGACGGTTGGGTTGGCGAAACCATTGCAGCCGACATGGCGGAAGCCGGTTTTGTAACATTGGGACTGACTGATTGCGACTTCCGATGGATTTCCAACTCGGTTCGACCCATTACAAGTGCGGAAGATATGAAGGGGATGAAGATCCGAACTCCCGAATCCAAAATGTTCCTTTCCTTCTTTACCAATCTGGGTGCAACGCCCACATCCATGGCATTCACAGAGCTACCCTCAGCTTTACAACAGGGAACAGTAGAAGGTCAGGATAATGGCACCGTACTGAGCTATACCAACGGATTGTACCAGTTCAATAATTACTGGGTGAAATCCAATCATTCCTATGCTGCGGCAGTAGTGGTATACA
>CALFUG010000150.1 GCA_937928455.1 uncultured Clostridia bacterium | reverse complement strand
TATTTGCAAACTTCTAGTGAATAGACTGAACAAAAAGGGGACTACCATGGTGGAGGCGGCTTTGGTGATGCCTGTGGTGGTATTGGTGATTATGACTCTGCTTATGGCGGGAATATTTCTTTTCTTGGAGGTTCGTCAAGCCTCTTTGCTATACCAGACCCTATTGTCGCAAAGTGTTTCTTTCAGCCAAACGGCAATCATTGACACCAACCATAAGGATGGAATGGTTTCGATTGATAAAGAGACTCTTCGCCTGTTTCCAAGACTGGTTGGAAAAACAAACGTGTCTCATAAATCGCAAGGTATATTTACTTTTCATTTCAGAAAGGGATATGAGGCAAACCGTTATATTATAAAAGAAACGGAATATATTCGATGGATCGACTCTTTCGAAAAGATGGAATGATATCAGTATTTCTAATACTAGTTCTTGCCTCTATGATAGGGGCGATGCTGATGTTTGTTGGGGCCGCCATAAATCAGGCAGAACAGGTTCTTTGTAAAGAATATATTCACTTGGCAGGACGATCACTTTTATCAGAATACCACATCCCATTAAAGGAACGGTACAATTTATTTGCCACAGACCTTAACCTACATCAACAGGAATCCACCATGACCTTTTACTTGACGGAAAATTTTCGGAAACAATATACTTTGTCACTAAACCTGGATTCACTGAAAATGAGCCTTCATGAATTTTCTTTGGGGAATATTGATGTTCTGGAACATCAAATACTAGAGGCGACAACATATCCTCCTTCACATAATATTAAGGAAACCACAGGAGCTTTTCGACCACTCCCCCTAGAAACCACCGGATGGGGTATTCTCCCTTCCAAGGGGCATTCCGGGTATTCATTGAACTTGACGCAATTAAAGGAATATTTTAGGGGAGAGGCCACAAATCCATTAAATGGAAGTGCTCTTTTTCGACTACGTTATATACAAAAGTACTTCAATCATAACAAGAGAACGACGTTTATCCCAAATAGCCATTTTCAGAATGAAGCAGAATATCTTTTATATGGTTTACCCAGTGATGATGAGAATTTAAGAAGATTCCAAAGAGACTTCACTGCCTTGAGAACATTGTTAAACCTGGCTCATATTAAATCGGACCCCCAGAAAATGAAAACGCTGTCCGTGGCCGCATCTATCTTAACACCAGGCCCGAAAGCCGTGGTAACCCAATTGGCATTGGCAGGTATATGGGCAGGTTTTGAAGCCAATAATGATTGGAAGTTGCTGGTGAATGGAGAGGGAGTAGAACCGATGAAAGGAGAGGAACACTGGGCATTATCCTTTGATGCCATTTCAAAAAACCGTGAAGCAGGAAATTATGTGAGTCCCAAAAAAGAATCGTCGGTGGGGTATGAGAAATACCTGAATGGATTCTTGCTTCTCCAAAATCGGGAAACCCAATTGTTACGTATACTGGACCTCATACAAATCAACTTGTGTTGTATTACCAAGTCCCACTTTTTAGTCCAAGAATGCTACACCGGGTTCTCTTATGAAATTACCATTAACGGAGTGGATTATGTGGGAACAGAAATTTATTAAAAATGGATCTGTCACGGTAGAGGCTGCCATTTTTTTACCCCTGTTCTTTATTGCGGTTCTAACGGTGGCCTTTAGCATGCGGTGGATTCTGTATGAAATACAGGTCACATGCTTGGCTATGGATGAAGCGCACCGACTAGCCATTACAGCTTATCACAAGGAAAAAGAATCAACAGACATTGCTACATCACTATTATTGAATGATAGGATTGCCAATCGTTCTATTGATGAAACCTCATTAGATGGTCTGTGCTATATATCGGAGTTCCGCACCGACAAAGAGAGCCAAGGTTACACAGATATCATTCGTTTGGGTGTTTCCTATTCCAGAAACATCCCTTTTCCATCGGTAATACAAAAGCCAACCGCAGGAGAAACCACCTTAATTTTCAGAGAATTTGTTGGAAGAACGGCAGTGATATCCACTGAGCCTTCCGATGTGACGGAAGAAGATTTGGTGGTTTGGGTTTTCCCGGTAGCTGGAGAGCGGTATCATATGGAAAATTGTCCCTTTATTCAAGTTTATGCGAGGCAAACAACATTGTCTGCCTCGGTCCGCAGAAACTATACTCCATGTGCTCACTGTAATCCTGAAAAATTAGGAAATGGTAATTATGTATACGTGTTTCCCAATCAAGGAAAGTCGTACCATCAAGGAAATTGCTTTATTGTAGATCGCTACGTGGTGGCGATGATGAAATCCGCCGCGAAAGAAAGAGGATACACACCTTGTAAAAGCTGTATAGGAGAGGAAAATGATGAGTAATGATAACCAGAATATAGTTCGAAAGATGGAAAGGGATTTTTTTCAAGTGATATATCCAAAAGGACTACTGAAAGAGTATGAAAGAAGAGTTTTATGCAGCGGTCAACTGGGGGATTTATTGCCCATGAGATTTGTGTCTACCGCTACGGAGGACCTGGTATATTACGAAGTCCAAAACTTCCAAGCCTTGGATAAACTCACTTTCTCCCACTTATATGAAGCATTGGAACTCATTGAGAAAGTTCTTGCCGTCTTGTTAAAGGCAG
The DNA here is from genome assembly GCA_937928455.1 of uncultured Clostridia bacterium. GTDB lineage: Bacteria > Bacillota > Clostridia > Peptostreptococcales > Anaerovoracaceae > JAAZGD01. Next base: position 8,821 of record CALFUG010000150.1, on the reverse strand, counting down.
AAGATTATTTGATTGATATTGGGAACATTTGTTTGGATTACCGCTGGATTTACTATGAAATAGAGAGTCGGAATATACGACTGGCATATGTTCCAAAAAGAGAAATTCTGGATTGGCAAATTTCTTTGTTTCAGCTTATCGGAGATATTAATGGCCTATACGATAGTAAGGGATGTTTGCCTTATTTTCAGGAACTGATGGATTATATGGATTATCGTCCCCGGAATTTACGTGAACTTTTTATAAAAATCGGGGATTTGAAGAGAGAGGCACACCTTAGCTTCGGAGAAATGTAGCCACCAATAAGTCCGTGTGTTAGTGTATGCAATATACCTTTTGATGTGGTATAATTCTTTTACATCAAAAGGAGGCTCTTCTTATGTTTAATTTACATCGCTTGAAATCCATGGGGACTTTTTTTGGAGGGCTTATCGCCGCCATAGGCATCTTTTTTTTAGGGTGGCCGGAAATTGTAGTTCATTTCTTAGCCGGTGTTATCGGATTGTCTGCCTGCTCTGCAGGGATATATATGGCCATTGCTTCCCGATATCGATACGACCAGACACCTTATACCAGAACAAAAATGGTGTTGGGGATTATCTTCTTCATTCTGGGAATTTTGATTACCATCAATCCGAATTTAACCGTTACAGTAGCTGGATTATTTGTGGGTTTTTTTGCCTTTTTATCTGCGGCGGAACGTATATATACCGGTTTGACTCGGCGAAGAATGGGGCTTAAGTATGGAGCCAACATGATTTTTGCACTGATCCATGGCTTGTTTGGCTTACTGATGTTTTATGCGGCCATGAAAGCTTTTTCGTTGATTGTTATGATGGCTGGTGTTTATCTTCTCATCGCGGGAGGGTTAATGATAATTTCGACCACATATTTACGGGATTTATAGGAGTTGGCATGATACCACTATCTACAAAATTGCGACCGGAACGGCTGGAAGATGTGGTGGGGCAAGAGCACTTCATGTACAAGGGTTCATTGCTTTATAATGCCATTAAAAGCCGAACTTTTGATTCTGCTATTTTTTTTGGACCCTCCGGCACCGGAAAGACCACCCTTGCCAGGATTATTGCCCGGGAAATGGATGCGGATTTTTATGAACTTAACGCATCTACTACGGGAATCAAAGAGCTGAAAGAGATACTGGAAAAATCCAAAGGAAAGTTTTTTGGCCTTCAAAAGGAGGCCACATATTTGTATGTTGATGAGTTTCATCGATGGAACAAACTGCAACAGGACAGTCTTCTCAAAGCGTTGGAAGATGGGGTGATACGTTTTATTGGTTCTACCACGGAGAATCCCTACTTTGCAGTAAACAATGCCATTTTAAGCCGGGTGCGCAGCATTTATGAGTTTAAAGCATTGAAAAAGGAACATGTTTTCACATTATTGAAAAGAGCCCTGAATGATTCGGAAAAAGGACTGGCTAATAAGTCAATCGAAATCGATCCTGTTGCACTGGATGCTTTAGCAGATCTAAGTTCTGGAGATGCTCGAATTGCCCTGGATACACTCGGGTTTCTGAGTGATAATCTAGGTGATTCCAAAAAAATAACACTGGAGTTGGTTGGAGAGGCGATGCAACGTCGTACCACCTTCTATGATAAGAGTGAAGATAAGTATCAGCTTTTAAGTGCGCTTCAGAAGTCCATTCGAGGTTCGGATCCAGATGCGGCCATTCATTATTTGGCCCGGCTATTAAAAGGCGGGGACGACTTGATGATGATTGGAAGAAGACTACTGGTCATCGCATCCGAAGACATTGGCATGGCATATCCCAGTGCCATTACCATTGTAACTTCATGTGTAAAAGCCAGTTTAATGGTAGGACTTCCGGAAGCACAAATCAATTTAGCCCAAGCAGTAATACTAATGGCTTCATGTCCAAAGTCAAATGCTTCATATATGGCATTAATGAGAGCCCAAAATGATTTAGAGGAGATGGGTGCTGGCGCAGTACCCTCTCATTTGGCAGATTCGCACTATCAAGGCGCCAAAGATCGAGGGCATGGATTAGGATATCAATACCCTCATGAATTCGGCGGTTATGTAAAACAACAATACCTTCCCGACGATTTGGTTCGGAAGGGAGCCCGGTATTATTTACCAACGGAAAACGGGTCGGAGATACAGTTCAAAAAGTTTCTTCAAGAGTTAAAGGAGAGGTTTGGTGAAGATTAAGAAAGCGGAGCCCAGTGGATTTTGCTTTGGTGTGACCCGTGCCGTAGAAATGGCAGAGAAAGTAGTGTCTGATTATCCGAGTCAAAGAGTTTTTTCGTATGGACAGCTTATTCATAACAGGGGCGTGACAGAAAAATTAAAAAACAAGGGATTGGAGACTACCGAAGAATTGAGTGAGATTCCTCCGGGAAGTGTTTTGCTGATACGTTCCCACGGGGCGCCCAAAAGAGTGTATGATGAAGCTACGGAAAGAGGACTTCAAGTAGTGGATGCCACCTGTCCCTATGTGATAAAAATACAAAAATTGATACAAGAAGTGACGGCGAAAGGGCTTTCTGGTTTGGTAGTGGGGGATCCGAATCATCCGGAAGTAAAGGGAATAATTGGATGGGCACAATCTCAAGGATTGGTCGATGTTATTCAAAATGAACAACAAGCGCATGAAATAGATAATAAGTACCATATTGTGGTGGCGCAAACCACCTTTGAAAGGGAAAAATATGAAGCAATCGCCAAGATTTTGCAGGAGAAAAACCCGGAGATTCAGGTGAAGAACACCATATGCAATGCCACACGAGAACGTCAGGATTCTGCCCGGAATTTAGCAAGAGAAACAGACTTAATGATTGTAGTTGGAGGAAAAAATAGTTCAAATTCCAAAAAGCTGGCGGAGATTTGTGAGAAATATTGTCCCTGTACGGTTTTTATTGAAAATATTCAGGAATTATCGTTGAAAAACCCTGAAAAATATAGTAGAATTGGGGTTGCGGCAGGTGCATCGACGCCTGTGTCAGATATTGAGGAGGTTATTGCCAACATGAGTGAAGTTATCACTGAAAGAAATGAGATGGAGGATTATCTGGAGGCTATCGAAAAGTCTTTAAGATTACCTCGACTGGGAGAGATTGTAGAAGGTACGGTACACCAAGTGACGGATAAGGAAGTCATCGTTAATTTGGGATGTAAGAAAGACGGCGTGATACCAAAGGAAGAACTTACTTTGGAAGCGGATCAAAAAATTACCGATATTTTCAAAGAAGGAGATACCGTCCAAGCAAAGGTCATCAAAACAGATGATGGAGACGGAACTATTATGCTCTCCAAAAAGAAGCTGCAAGTAAATGAGAATTGGGAAGAAATCAGTCAGGCCCTTGACGATAAAGAAACGATTGATGTAAAAGTCGTTCGCGTTGTCAACGGTGGAGTGATTGCCAGCTACAAAGAAGTGGCAGGTTTCATTCCGTTGTCTCAGCTATCCGACCGATTCGTAGAAAACGCAGAAGAATTTATGGGACATGTACTACCGGTTAAAATTAGCCGTGTAGATAAGTTTAAAGGAAAAGCTGTTTTCTCCCATAAGGCTTATTTGGCGGAAGAACGCCAGAGTAAAATGGCAGAGATTTGGGAAAAATTAAGTGTGGGAGACGTAATTGAAGGCACGGTGATGCGTTTCACCGATTATGGAGCATTTGTTGACATCGGTGGAATCGATGGCCTCTTACACATTTCAGAAATTAGTTGGGGGAAATTAAAACATCCGCAAGAGGTTTTATCCATCGGAGAAAAAATCAATGTGAAGGTTCTGTCTATGAATGCAGAGCGAGGAAAGATTTCTCTTGGGTTAAAACAAACCCAGCCGGAGCCTTGGACTGTCATTGATGATAAATACCAAGTGGGGCAGCTTTTAGTAGGGAAAGTAGTTCAAATCAAAGAATATGGAGCATTTGTAGAATTAGAGCCGGGGCTTGATGGCCTGGTGCATATTTCGGAAGTAGCGCATAAGAGAGTAACGGATTTGAATGATGAACTAAAAGTAGGGCAAGAGGTCAACACGAAGATTTTAGAGATTGATAAAGAAAAGAAAAGAATTAGCCTTAGCATTAAAGAAACACTGGAACCACCTATTTTTGAAGAGCAAAATGAAGAATTGGAGGAGGGTGTAGAGGACATGGAAGAAAAAAAGAGTTTCCTGGACCAGGTTAAGGACAAAGCAGAAGATTTAATGGAAGATGCCAAAGAAAAGATAGAAGAATTGAAGGACGAAGCAGAAGATTTCATGGAAGATGCCAAGGTCAAAGCCGATGAGCTCACAGATGATGCCAAAGAAAAGGCGGAAGTTTTCAAAGACAAAGCCGAGGATGTATTAGAAGACGTGAAAGAAAAGGCAGAAGATGTGGCAGAGGATGTGAAGGAAAAGGTGGAAAAAGCCAAGGATGAGATCGAAGATGCCTTTGACAAAGAAGAAACCGAATAAAGAAATAAATCATTGAATCATCGAAAAAGACGGCGAAAGCCGTCTTTTTCTTGGGTTTTTGTGTGAAATGAAATATTAGGTAGAAGCCATGATCAATTCTTTCGCACTCTCCAATGTGGTGGAGGTAATGGTTTCTCCTCCCAATAATCTTGCAATCTCTTGAATTTTATCGATTGAGTTCAATATCATTACTTGAGTAATGGTGGAGGTGTCGGTTTCTTTCTTCTCGATGCGAAAATTTTGCTTCCCGCAGGCAGCTATTTGTGGAAGATGGGTAATACAAATTACTTGTTTGGTGTCAGCGATTTGCTTTAGTTTCTTACCCACAATGGAAGCGGCTACTCCTGAAATGCCAGAATCAATCTCATCAAAGATCATGGATGGAATTTGATCAAAATCCGCAATCACCTTCTTAAAAGCCAGCATAATACGTGACATTTCCCCTCCGGAAGCAATCCTGGACAAGGGTTTTAATGGCTCTCCCTTATTGGTACGAATTAAGAATTCCACTTTGTCCATGCCGTTTTCCGAGAAATCAGGAAGGGCTTCTACGTTAATTTTAAGCTGTGCATGTTGGAACCCTAACTCAGACAACTCCTTTTGTATCTGTAGCTCCAAGTCAAGGGCCGAACTTTTCCTAGCTTGGGTCAATGCATCACAAGCCAATTCCAACTGGTTTTCCACATGCTGTAATTTTATTTCGTATTGGGATTTGGTTTCGTCGTAGTTTTCCACAACATTCAATTTTTCCGTTAAATCATTTTGGAACTGTAGGATCGATGCGTAATCTTGTCCATATTTTTTCTTTAACTGTTGAATGAGATGAAGACGGTCCAGTATTTCCTCCAACTCATCTGGGGAATAGGACATTTTTTCGAGGTTCATTTCCACTTCTCGGAGGGCCTCTTCCAGACCATAATACATATCTTGGAACACTTCCTCTATCTCCCGTAACGCATCGGAATACACGGAGATATCCTTTAGGGCCATCAAAGATTCGTAAATGCCGTCTAACGCAGAGACTTGGTCTCCCTTCATTTTATCTGTAACAATACTCAGCTTTTGATGAATCTTTTCGCTGTTTTGTAATAATACTTTTTTTTCAGCCAGCTCAGCTTCCTCTTCCGGATATAGATTGGCTTGCTTAATTTCTTCGAGTTGATAGCGCATGAAATCTTTCATCCGTTCCATTTCCTCACTTTGGGATTCCAATCGACGGAGTTTTTGCAACAAAACCCGATGTTGATCATACAGCTCCTTTACAGTGTTTATCAATGGGAAAAGCTCGATATGATGATACGAATCCACAAACTGGATATGATTTTCCGGATGTAACAAGGATTGATGGTCGTACTGCCCATGTATATCGGCGATCCGTTGGCTAACAGAGGAAAGTTGTCCCAAGGATACGATTTCACCATTCACTTTGCAGATGTTTTTTCCGTTGGCGCTGATCTCTCGGGTAAGAATGGTTTCATGTCCTTCTATGAGGGCCACCATTTGAATCAAAGATTTTTCTTTGCCTGTTCGAACATAAGAAGAGTCCGCGCGACTACCTAAAGCCAAACTGATGGCCTCTACCATAATGGATTTCCCGGCTCCGGTTTCTCCCGTTATTATGTTTAATCCGCTGTCAAATGCCATTTCCGCATGCTCTATGATGGCAAAATCACGAACCATTAAATGCGTAATCATCATTGCCTCCAAGTGACGTTAGCCCTCCATAAACCCCCACTGTTATGGTGGACAAACATATGTTTGTATAGTATAATAATACCGTACAGCCTTGCATTTAGCAAGGAGAAACCTTGTTTTGTAGAAAATTGATGGGTGAGTCAACCAGTGAAAATACTAGGAATCGATCCAGGCTATGCCACCATGGGATGGGGGATTATAGAGAATAGAGGCCACTCCTTTTATTCAGTGGCGTATGGAGCTATACTGACCAAAGCCGGAGAGCCTATGGAAGAGAGGTTGCGTTTTATTTACCGTGAATTATGCACGATAATTCACGAATATCAACCGGAAATAGTCAGCATCGAAGAATTATTTTTTAATACCAACAGTAAAACGGCCATTTTAGTGAGTCAAGCCCGAGGTGTGGCCATATTGGCTGCTGCAGAAAACGGGCTGTCTTTTTTTGAATATACACCGTTACAAATAAAGCAAGCCCTGGTTGGTTATGGTCGAGCAGATAAAAATCAAGTGCAACAGATGGTAAAAACCATCTTGGCCTTGCCAAAGATACCAAAACCCGACGATACAGCAGATGCTTTGGCGGCGGCCATATGTCATTGTCACTGTTTGGGTGGAAACCAGCGCATACAACAAGCCGAAAAGTATAATCGTGGAGTAGGAGGAGCCAAATGATTCAATATATTAAGGGGATTTATGGCGGCCGTTTTCCTGGTGGTGTTATTTTAGAAGCCAATGGGATTGGCTACATGATTCATGTTCCCGAAAATTCGTCGATTAATTTGGCGGAGGAGGGACAGCCCGTTAAAGCATATACCCGTATGATTTTTCGTGAAGACGATGTTAGCTTATATGGATTTTCCCATGTGGAAGAATTGCGATTTTTTGACCAGTTAATCACTGTGAATGGCGTAGGCGCCAAAGCAGCACTATCCATCTTATCGATACTCCCTCCAAGGGAAATACAAAAGGCTATCCTATTTCAGGATGTGGGGCTATTAACGAGAGCCAATGGTATCGGAAAGAAAACGGCAGAACGAATTGTGTTGGAATTAAAAGATAAAATAGATAAGGGTGTTGCGTCTGAGATTGGCGGGCTAGCAGTGGAATTTTCTTTATCTACAGAATCGAATCCTCGAAACGAAGCCATTACCGCCCTTTTGGCGTTGGGATATTCCAGAAGTGAAGCCATACACGGCCTTTCTGCAGTGACGGAAGAGGATTTGAGTACGGAAGAATACATAAAGAAGGCGTTGAGTCGTTTATTTTAATCGCAGGATACGAGAAATGAAGGAGTAAATTCATGCAAGATCAGCGAATGACCAATCCTCATACCGAGTCAGGGGAAGAAAATCATGAGGTAAATCTTCGTCCTCAAACATTGGAAAACTATATTGGGCAAAAGAGTGCAACGGATAATCTGAAGGTATTTATTGAAGCGGCCAAGAAGCGAAGAGAACCTTTGGATCATGTATTATTCTATGGTCCTCCCGGATTGGGAAAAACCACCTTGGCTGGCATTATTGCCAATGAAATGGGTACAGACATTCGCATTACGTCGGGACCTGCCATCGAAAGAGCAGGAGACTTGGCGGCCATTCTGACCAACTTGAACTCTAATGATGTGTTATTTATTGATGAGATTCATCGTTTAAATCGAGCCGTAGAAGAGATTTTGTACTCCTCTATGGAAGATTTTGCGTTAGACATTATCATCGGCAAGGGTCCTAGCGCAAGATCGATACGGCTGGATTTGGCCCATTTTACCCTAATAGGAGCCACCACTCGTGCGGGTAGTTTGAGCGCCCCATTGAGGGAACGGTTTGGCGTAGTCAGTAAGTTTGAATCATATACCGTCCCTGAGTTAATGGAAATTATCAAACGCTCCGCTAAAATCCTGGATGTTGAAATCGATGAGAACTCTTTGGAAGCTCTGGCAAAACGATCCCGTGGAACCCCCAGAGTTGCGAATCGTCTTTTAAAAAGAGTTCGAGATTTTTGTCAAATACAAGGAACGGGCATTATCGAACCCTCTATTACTGAAAAAGCGTTAAAGGCTTTGCGAGTGGACGAATACGGGTTGGAAAACCTGGATCGAGAAATACTAAAAATTATCATAACCCGTTTCAATGGTGGGCCGGTTGGGATTGACTCCATTGCTGCCGCCCTGGGTGAAGAGCGAGTGACCATTGAAGATAGCAATGAACCTTTTTTAATTCAAGAAGGCTTTATACATCGAACACAAAAAGGTCGTATCGCCGGAGATCGTGCCTACCAACTATTGGGACTGGCTACACCGGAACGAGAACAGATGAGTATGGATGAATGGAAAGAGGATGAGGTTCCCAATAATGACTAGGAGTATGATAAAAATGGGAATGAATTGGCGGAATGGTTTGACCATTTTTGTAGTAAGCTGTGCATTTCTTATGATGACAGTCTCTGCTGCTTATGGCACCTCCTCCATATTTGTTAAGGTAGGGCTTTCCTATGGATATCAAGAAGTCACTTCGGTGAAGATTCACAGCACCGGAGGGTTAGCCATTGGAGAAATCCATGAACGGAGCTATGAAATAATGGAAAATTATCCCGGAGAAACCGAATTTACCGTGTTGATACAGGAAGGTACGATTTCCATATTAAACGGAAAAGGGGAGGTATTGTACCCGGATT
>CALFUG010000149.1 GCA_937928455.1 uncultured Clostridia bacterium | reverse complement strand
ACACCCATTTTTTCCAATATATCGGCAGAATAGTCAAACCCTACTTGTGAAATAACTTTCACCGCAGCTACATTGACGGATTGCTCCACTGCCGTGCGAAGACTCATCAGTCCGCGATAAGAGTTATACCAGTTTTTGGGCCAGATTTTATCCCCGGTCTTCAGGGGCGCATCGTCTATTACTGAGGCAGCTGTCCAGTAATCTCCATAATAGTTTGGTATTTCATTGCCATAATTATCGAAGGTGGTGAAGACTTGTGTCGTGCCAGCAGCTTGTGCTTCAAATGCTTGCTGCAATGCGGGAGAATAAACGGCCATGGGTTTGATGGCAGAACCAGGTTGGTGAGGAGATGTGGCGCGGTTAAATAACATTCTTCCCTTGGTGTTTCGTCCTCCTACCATGGCTTTGATTTGGCCCGTTTTGTATTCGGTAATTACCATGCCCGATTGTGGCTGAATCACCTTTTGACTTAACGTGTAGGTATTGGGCCCAAAGGACATGCCTCGATTATCAAAGGAGAAGAACTCCGGATAGTCGGTGAAAAATTGTTGTGAAATCACCAAATTTCCTTCTGTGTCCCTGGTTTTATAGCTAGGCGGAATATTGACGTAGCCCCCACCTATGCTGTAGAACACGGAATCTTCTGTAAGGTATAGAGGCTTGAATTCCAAGCTGTAATCCGTTTCTCCCTTAACAGTGGTATTAAAAATGTTAAGACGTTTTCCTTTCAAAATGGTAACAGAACCATCTCCATTCAGTAGATACTCTTCTGGAGAAAGCACGAAGAAAAGGTTTTCATCGAAATAGGTGGTGTAATCATACAGTAAGATTTGACCATTGTTTCCTAGGATGTTGCCATTTCCGTCTTTTCTGAGATTGGCAACACGAGGGAAATTGGCCGAATTGGAGAACTCGGTTTCTATGATGAGTTGCATATCGGAATCCATAGTGGTATAGACCGATAAACCATTGGTATACAACATTTGCCGAGCATCACTATATTCCACATTAAATTCTTGCTGAAGGTCTTCAATCACCTGGCCGATGACATAGTCGGTGAAGTAGGAGGAAAGCTCATCCTTTTCATCCAGTCCCGGATTCAAATGACCGGCTAGGGTTTCTTCCATGGCCAAGTCATAATCATCTTGAGAAATTACTTCCTGTTCTCTCATTAAGCGCAAACACAAATCCCGTCGTTCTTTGCTGACATCGCTTACCACATATGTGTACTGAGAGCCCTTGTATAGGATGCCTTCCGTATCTTCCGTCACAGAATCGCTATCCAAGGTTTTAATCAGGGCGTGGCGATCTGGTTTTTGAGGTATTGCTGCGAGAGCTGCACATTCAAATAAGTTCAGTTCTCCCACATCTTTCCCGAAGTAGGCCTTGCTGGCGGATTGCACTCCATAAGAGTTGTACCCTAAAAATATGGTGTTCAGATAAGCTTCTATGATTTGTTCCTTGCTGAGATTTCTTTCTAGTTGGACTGTGTAATAAGCTTCTCGGATTTTTCGAGTCATAGACCGCTCTGATTTGGTTTCCGCCAAATACACATTTCTGGCAAGCTGTTGGGTCAGGGTGGATGTACCACTGATTTGGCCCGTGCTAAAAGAATCTCGTATGGCACCAAAAATACGAATTACATTAAATCCGTTATGCTCCCAAAATGTTTTATCTTCCAATGATACGAAAGCATTGATTAGATTTTCCGGCATGTCCACGTACTCCATATTGGTTCTCTTTCCCTCTGCCTCGAAAACCGATTCAATGGGCTGTCCCTCATCGTCATATAGAACGGAGCTTTCTGACAAAAGACCATAGATATTGTCCGGATCAATAGATGGGGATGAGAATACGATGGAGGATACAAAAATCAAGGCAATGGCCATAAGTAATACCACTACTGCCGCTAGAGTTTTTAATAACCTTTTGGTGTTCAGCTTATAGCGTTTGGAACGACGTTTTCCGTTTTTGCTTTTTGTCATTTGGGGTTGATCTCCTTCTCGGTCAATCATGAAGCGATTTTTCCATTTGGCAACAAACGAAGAAAGGGAAGCGGGTATCCCGGCGAATAGGGAAGGCTTCCGTTGTTCTCCCGCCACTTCGTCGGTAGACATGGTGTCTCCATCTTGAAATTTACGGGAACGATATAACCGGGTTTCTCGGGAAAGGGGCGGGTTTTCTTTCTTGTTGGATGAGGGTTCATCTATAACGGAATCCCCTTTATCTCCGGTGTTCAAATTTTCGCTTATTTTATCAAACTCTTCATGGACATTGGTGAATTGGGCAAAAAAATCATCCATTTCACGCTCTCGCTTTTCCTCGTCCATGAAATCTTTATCTTTATGCTTATCTGTCAATCTCTTACTTCCTCCTCTTGTGGTTTTATTCCTGAGTAGCCAGACAAAATATTATACCATAAATAAATGGAAAGAAAAACTTTGCCCGAGGAAAAACCCTTTGTCAAATAAGACGTATGAAGAGTTGAAATGTTCCACAAAAATGGTAAAATATGGATATTATGACAAAGGAGTAAAGCAAAGCCTTGCATATGGTAAGACGACCGATTTGCTATTTAAGTGGAGCCTTTATCGTGGGCATCTCAGCCATGGCTGTGTGGGAGAGAGGGAGTGTGATATCCCTTCTTATTGTGGTGGGATTTCTAGTGTTGCTGGGAATAAATCTTCCAATAGGTAAGGAGTCGTGGCCGAAACTGGGTCCACAGGCAGCTTCGATTTTAATATTGCTTTTATTGGGCGGGGGATTTTATCAACAGGAGAGTCAACGTTCTTTTGTATTGCATGAATTGGAGGGCAACATCGGCACCGTAACAGGCCGGGTTATTTTTGTAGAAGAAAAGCCGGAAACAACACAGTACCTTACCATACTATGTCATGAAGTGGGGGGAGTGGATCATATTCCGGGAGATGAAAAAATTCTGTATCGCGTGTATGATGGGGAACAGTCTCTGGTGGATTTAACCGGGAAGATGGTGCAGATAAGAGGTAAAATCATCATTCCCAATCCTGCCAGAAATCCAGCTTGTTTTGACTACCAGAAGTACTTGAGATCTCGGGGAATTGGTACTCTAATGGATGGGAAATTAACGGACATTCAAGTGATGGAGGAGAATTTGGGGAGTGATTTCTGGAAGGCAATCTTTCGTACAATGAATCAAGCTGCCATATCTAAAAAGCTGTTTTTGAATCGCCTTCAAATGAATCTAAATGATAAGCAATATGGATTAGCGGCGGGCATGCTTTTTGGCGATAAAAATCAGATGGATGAAGACCTGCTGGGTATGTTTCAAAAAAATGCAACGGCACACCTCCTGGCGGTAAGCGGACTGCATGTGGGTCTTTTTTATATGTTTATGCGATTTTTCGCCCGCATTTTTCAAAGAGATCATAGCTTGATATGGAATGTGCTTATTCTAACAGTCCTATTCATTTACGGGTTTTTAAGTGC
>CALFUG010000148.1 GCA_937928455.1 uncultured Clostridia bacterium | reverse complement strand
TCCTTCACAATATTGGCATTTTCTTCCGGAGTGCCCAAATCTTCATTTAAAAATTGATTGCATGGGAAATCTAATATCTCCAAACCCATATTGTGATACTTTTCATAAAGCTCTTCCAGTTCTTCATATTGAGGGGCAAATCCACAACCCCGGTCTGTATTTACGATCAGTAGTACTTTCCCTTGATATTGACTCATCGGCACTTCATTACGTCGGCTATCCATCACTGTGAAATCATATATAGTCATGAGTCCCTCCTTCTCACCCGCTTCGCCATCTTTCTTACTATTTTGACGGGTTTTCTCATTCTGTCAAGGCTTTTCAGGGGATTCCGTCCTTGTTCACAATAAAAAAAGGAGCCATGCTCCTCTTAAACTCTAGATCAACAAAAAGTGTAACATACCAGACTTTTCTCAGCTGAGATAGAGGAAAGTCATCATGTAGTGGCTGAAGCTGCCTGCCAATATAAATACATGAAACAATTCATGAAACCCAAATTGTTTTCCTATGTTGGGCTTTTTTATCATATATATGACTCCGCCAATAGTATAAAGTAAGCCCCCTAAGGCCAACAGAAAAAATCCGCCGGAAGGAATTCCTACATATACATCTCGAATGAAGAATACCACCATCCATCCCATCATCAAATAGAAAAGTGTATACACGGGTCTTGGGATCCCTTGTACTAAGACCTTCGTGGCCACCCCAACGATTACAATTCCCCAGATAATGGCCAAAATAACTATCCTTCGATTTCCATCCAATACTTGGAGACACATGGGGGTATAACTTCCGGCTATTAAAACATATATCATACTATGGTCTAACTTCTTCAGAACTTTGATGACTTGCTCTTTCCCATTATAGCTATGGTAAATTCCACTGGCCAAATATAATAATACTAAACTGATCCCAAATATAACGGCTCCCGATACCTTGATGGCGGAAGCCCCATGGGTCAATTGGTAAGCTAGCATTATAATCGTGCCGAAAAAGAAGAATACAGCTCCAGATAAATGGGTGATGGCATTGATTGGTTCTCTCAGTTTTCGAGTCATAGGGCCTCCTGTTTTACGTAGTTTTTATTACTATATTTCATTATATTAATATATTACCACATTATATTTATATTTCAATATTGAATTTACCAGTTTTTCATATTATTATGGTTATAATTTCATCTATATAAGGAATGAAAGCAATCAAACCCATGGTTCCTGTTGTCAAGACTTAGAAAGGATATGTTATGAAACAATATGCAATCCCTTTGCCACCCGCCCAGGAAATTCCGGATATCGGTTTTTATATGGACCAGGTAATCACCTATATGGAGCGATATTATCCGGAAAAGCCTCTTACCAAAACCATGATTAATAACTACACGAAAGATCGGATCATATACCCCTCCATCAAAAAAAAGTACTCCCGAGAGCACTTGATGCTTTTACTTCTGTTACAAGTTTTAAAAACCACACTGCCCTTACCAAAAATCAAAGACTTACTGGGACCCATTTCCCTTGAAACAGAAAAAGGGAACACCCAACCTCTCCATCAACTATATACCAACTATATTGAACTTTC
>CALFUG010000147.1 GCA_937928455.1 uncultured Clostridia bacterium | reverse complement strand
TGCTTCACGGAAATCGCCGTACCATTGAGTATGGATGGCAGCACTTCTATCAGTAGTTCCGCTCCCTTCACCATTAACTCGTCGTGCAACTGGTCCGCCGTATAGCCACCGATTAGGGTTTTGACTGTGGCAATCATATCCCCGGAATCCAAGCCTTCCTCCATTTGCATGATGGTCACACCACTATATTCATCTCCGGAAAGAATGGCTTGCTGAATGGGCGCCGCCCCTCGATGGCGGGGTAAAATAGAAGCATGCACATTCACGCATCCATATCTGGGTAAATCCAACACTTCCTTAGGCAGAATTTGTCCATAGGCCACAACGACGATTAAATCGGGCTCCAGCTCCGCCAGTTTGGCCAGAAAACGTTCATTGTTTTTCAAGGATTCCGGTTGGGCCACCATAAGGCCCAACGCAAGGGCCTTCTCCTTTACCGGTGTGAACTGAACCTTCTTGCCACGATCCTTTGCTTTGTCCGGCTGTGTTACCACCAAAGGTACTTGGTATCCCGCCTTCACCAATGCCTCCAAAGTGGGTACGGAAAACTGCGGTGTTCCCATAAATATGATGTTCATGGTCTCTCTCCCTTCTATTCCTCTTCCCCTTCTGCTTCTTCAGAATAGATGTCCTTCACTTCCGTGGCTTTGTCGGTAAACAGAACACCTTCCAAGTGATCCATTTCATGAGATATGGCCACTGCCAGGAATCCTTCCGCTTCGATTTCCACCTGGTTATTGCTATAGTCCAGAGCCCTCAGCTTTATCCACCGAGGTCTTTCCACCGTACCAGTATATCCGGGCACACTGAGACAACCCTCCGCCCCAGATTGGGTTCCCTGGGCTTGAATAATTTCCGGATTGGCCAAGGTCAGAAGAATCATGGGGTTTTCTTCCCCTTCTTCCCTTTCCTCGATTTCCAAATCCTCTTCTGTATCCGCGGTCTCATCTGTTAAGGTCGGTTCCGGAACCTCCACCACTATGAGCCGCTTTAATAATCCCACCTGAGGTGCTGCCAATCCACACCCATCCGCATCTCTCATGGTCTCCACCATATCGTCGAAAATTCCACGAATACGGTCATTCACTTCTTCCACTTCCCGGGCCCTTTTTCGGAGAATCGGATCCCCCTCGGTTACAATTTTTC
>CALFUG010000146.1 GCA_937928455.1 uncultured Clostridia bacterium | reverse complement strand
TGCTTCACGGAAATCGCCGTACCATTGAGTATGGATGGCAGCACTTCTATCAGTAATTCCGCTCCCTTCACCATTAACTCGTCGTGCAACTGATCCGCCGTATATCCGCCTATCAGAGTTTTCACTGTGGCAATCATGTCTCCGGAATCCAAGCCTTCCTCCATTTGCATGATAGTCACACCACTGTATTCATCTCCGGAAAGGATGGCTTGCTGAATGGGCGCCGCCCCTCGATGGCGGGGTAAAATGGAAGCATGCACATTCACGCATCCATATCTGGGTAAATCCAACACTTCCTTGGGCAGAATTTTTCCATAGGCCACAACTACGATTAAATCAGGCTCCAACTCCGCCAGTTTGGCCAGAAAACGTTCATTGTTTTTCAAGGATTCCGGTTGGGCCACCATAAGGCCCAACGCAAGGGCCTTCTCCTTTACCGGTGTGAACTGAACCTTCTTGCCACGATCCTTTGCTTTGTCCGGCTGTGTTACCACCAAAGGTACTTGGTATCCCGCCTTCACCAATGCCTCCAAAGTGGGTACGGAAAACTGCGGTGTTCCCATAAATATGATGTTCATGGTCTCTCTCCCTTCTATTCCTCTTCCCCTTCTGCTTCTTCAGAATAGATGTCCTTCACTTCCGTGGCTTTGTCGGTAAACAGAACACCTTCCAAGTGATCCATTTCATGAGATATGGCCACTGCCAGGAATCCTTCCGCTTCGATTTCCACCTGGTTATTGCTGTAATCAAGAGCCCTCAGCTTTATCCACCGAGGTCTTTCCACCGTACCGGTATATCCGGGCACACTGAGACAACCCTCCGCCCCGGTTTGGGTTCCCTGGGCTTCCATAATTTCCGGGTTGGCCAAGGTCAAAAGAATCATGGGGGTTTCTTCCCCTTCTTCTCTTTCCTGGATTTCCAAATCTTCTTCTGTATTCGCAGTCTCATCTGTTAAAGTCGGTTCCGGAACCTCCACCACAATGAGCCGCTTTAATAGTCCCACCTGAGGTGCTGCCAATCCACACCCGTCCGCATCTCTCATGGTCTCCACCATATCGTCGAAAATTCCACGGATACGGTCGCTGACTTCCTCCACTTCCCGGGCCCTTTTTCGGAGAATCGGATCCCCCTCGGTTACAATTTTTC
>CALFUG010000145.1 GCA_937928455.1 uncultured Clostridia bacterium | reverse complement strand
GTCCGGTGGGTCACTCCGGACAATATGGCCTTTCCCAAAACCATAAGCATTTACCGGAAATGACAAAAATGGGGCTCCTGTCCCGAGAGCCAGTTTTCCTGCCGGTGGTGGGGAACTTTTATCGAGGAATGGTGGTTTCTGTACCGTTACGGGACGTGTTGAATGAGAATCAAGCCACTCTGGAAGATTTGGAGCACGCATATCGACAAACCTATGAAAAGGAATCTTTTATTCATGTTCGGCGTAAACAAGAAGGCTTTCTATATGGAGACGAGTGGGCAAAGCGAGACGATGTGATGATCACAATATATGGCAGTGAAGATCGCCCTATGGTAGCGGCTTCTCTGGATAACTTGGGAAAGGGGGCTTCCGGGGCGGCGGTTCAGTGCATGAATATTATGTTGGGGATTCCGGAGGATACAGGTCTTAGAATCAACAAAGAAGAGGAGAATGTGGGATGACAGGAGATGGTACTGGAAAGAAGATAGATGGGCAGATTGTTGGGAAAACGGGGGTTTGTACACCGAAGGGTTTTTTAGCCGCAGGTGTCCATGCTGGTTTTAAAAAGGGAAAGAGTCAAAAGGATTTGGCGCTGATTGTAAGTGAGATACCCTGTCATGGGGCGGCGGTATATACCCAGAACGTAGTGAAAGGAGCCCCGATTTTGGTAACCCAAGACCACTTGAAGGAAGGGTGGTGTCAAGCGGTAATATGCAATAGCGGGAATGCCAACACCTGTACACCCCACGGAATTGTTGTGGCAGAAAATACCTGCCAGAGGTTGGCAGAAGTACTGGATATTCCGGGTCAATATGTGGCGGTGGCATCCACAGGAGTGATTGGTGTTCCTTTGCCGGAAGCCCCCTTTCATCAGGGGATTCCGCATCTGGTCCAACAGCTTTCCTACGAAGGGGGAACCTCTGCCGCAGAGGCCATTATGACAACGGACCGAATGCCAAAAGAAGTTTCGAAAACCGTATCATTGGGAAAAGGAACGGTGATGATTGGGGGAATGGCCAAAGGAAGCGGCATGATTCATCCCAATATGGCCACGATGTTATGTTTTCTCACCACAGATGCCAACGTGGAAGCGGGAGTTTTAGAAAAGTGTTTGCGGGATGTGGTAACGGACACTTTCAATCAAGTTTCCGTGGATGGGGACACCTCCACCAATGATATGGTGTTGATCATGGCCAATGGCGCTTCCGGTGGGAATCCCATCGAAGAAGGAACTTCTGATTATGAAGCATTTCACCAAGGTCTGTTGGAGGCGTGTCGGGAATTGGCTGAAATGATTGCCGGCGACGGTGAAGGTTCCACAAAATTAATCACTTGTCATGTCCAGGGGGCTTCCTCCAAAGAGAGTGCCAATGCCCTGGCGAAATCCGTGATTTCTTCGTCCTGGGTGAAAACCGCCATTTTCGGAGCCGATGCCAATTGGGGGCGCGTTCTTTGTGCCCTTGGGTATTCCGGGCAAAAGGCCAACCTGGATCATGCATCGGTTTCGTTTTCCTCCGATAAGGGGAAGGTAAGAGTCTGTGAAAACGGAGCCACCCATGAGTTTTCCGAGGAGAAGGCCAGGGCCATTCTGGAAGAAAATCGCATCGAAATTTTGGTGGAGTTACAAGAGGGCCCGGGAAACGGTGTGGCCTGGGGATGTGATTTGACGTATGACT
>CALFUG010000144.1 GCA_937928455.1 uncultured Clostridia bacterium | reverse complement strand
CATTCTATGGCCATATTCCAAGCCGGCCAATGGCCGTATACTTTATTATACACCAAAAAGGCATTTCGAAATCAACCACGAAATGCCGGTAATGCAACCAATCAATATATACATTTTAATATCTGACACCCAACAACCTAGCGAAAACGGTAAGTATCATAGCCTTTATAAGAAAGTTTTTCCACTTCTCCTTTTCCTTCTAGCTCTTTCAAATACTTCTCCGGGTCTTCGGCGTGTCGGCTTGACAGGAAGCCAAGGATTTCGTGTTGGTTCATGGGATGCCGCTTAATAATAGACATAATGGCTTCCAAATGATCTTCTTTTTCACTGTAAAAACCCGTAGAAACCAGCATATCAATGGATACCCCCTCAAGAATACGGACCGCTTCCTCAATTTTTTTCGGGCTTACTGCTTTGACCCAACTTTCCGCAGGAGGCCTTACCGGTGTATTAATATATAATCGATCGTAACGAATGGTATCCAATAATTTACGATAGGCATATAACGCTTCTGTACTATCATTCATTCCTTCAACCAGCATGGTCTCCAACCACAATTGCCCTTCATAATACTTTGAAAACCTACGAAGGCCACCCACAACTTCGGTATAGGGTATGGTTTTATGAGGCCTGTTGATTTTTCGATACATCTCTTCGTCCGTAGCATCTAAAGTAGGTAGAACAATATCTGCCCACATCAGCTCTTTTCTTACATGACTATCCTTCAGGAGAGCCCCGTTGGTAATGACAGCAACCGGCTTTTCCGTTCTATTCTTTAGTTCTATGATTAAATCGCCAAGAGCTCGGTACAAAGTAGGCTCCCCTTCCCCAACTATTGTGATCACGTCATAGTCCACTTGAACCGATAAAAAGTCATCTACCTCCCCTAATATCTCATGCAAGGGGAAATATAGTTCTCTCTGATTGGTCATGCGATCCGTTCTACCCAATTGACAGTAAACACAAGAATAATTGCATGATTTTTTAGGAATGGGGCTTACTCCTAGAGAAAGCCCCATTCTTCTGGAAGGTACTGGTCCATAAACATATTTCATATTTTTTACCGTATGATTTACTCATCTTTCCATTGCGCCAACTGGCTCTCAATCGCTTCTAAACGGCTTTTTAAAAAACCTTTTTCTTGATCCAATATTTCTTTCGTAGATCTAGGATCTACGGGAGCACCTGCCGCACCATAATATCCTCGATAGCCTCTTCCACACCGTAATCCCAGCCCAAGTCCAAAACCACCCACTGCGTTTCGTCCTAAAAACCTACCTCTACCGACTCCACTATACGGGGCATTTACTCCTGTACAACTCCCCATACCTCTTCCGGTCATTGAACCTTGACCAAATGGCCCTGTTCCGTTTCTTCCTGGCATATTTACCACTCCTTTTTCATCTTCTAAATTATGCTCTTATCATTAGCGTCCCACAATTGGGACATTTTCATTGTTTATGGCATATGTCACCTTCAACTATAGTATACCTTGTTTCTGTCATATGTCAATAATTAATACGCCAAAAAAATATAGCCCATCGGCTCTTCTTCTCCCTTGTCACCACTTCTAGGACGGGATAATTTCATATCCTGCCATCTCAAATACATTCCTTCCTGCTGACACCGTACAGTCAAAAGAGATTTCGGATTGAATTTTAATCTTTTTTGTAATATAAAAAGTGATTCCTTCCGCACAAAAAATACTATACTCCTCCTCATGCTCCACAGGATCCCCCATCTGTATATCGATGGTGCTTTCCCCACGAAAACCTCCCAAAGGGGTATGTGTCCCCACAACCAGGGAATCCACATTATGCTCTTCTAAATATTTTTTGAAAGCTTCGGAAAGATGGATATGCATCGATTTCTCCTTTCATCTCTACTTTCAAATTATACCACAATTCAGAAAATTAATATCTAGTTTATTATCTTTTGAAAAAAAAGTAACCCCCTCTCAAAAGAGGGGGTTATCCATCATCCTAATACTCTATGAATTTGGCACCGGAAACTCCGCAAATGCTACACTTATCCGTTGGTGCGGTCTCTATATTTCCGCAAACCGGACATAAATAGTAATGCTTTTCTTCTGCGTCATCTAAACCATCCAATGCTTCTTGGTATAGCCTCGCATGTATCTGTTCTGCCTTCATGGCATGGGTGAACACCGTAGCCGCTGCTTTATTTCCGTCCTTTTCTGCCTGTTCGATAAAGGGAGGATACATCTCTTGATATTCATAGGTTTCCCCCGCGATACCGTCCATTAAATTTTCCTTGGTGGATTTGACCTTCCCAGCCACATCGAATTCCTTCAATGCGTGAAGAGTCTCGGCATCGGCTGCAGCTCGAAACAGTTTTGCGGCATTGTATTTTCCTTCCGTCTCTGCTTTTTTGGCATAAGCCAAATATTTACGATTCGCTTGGGACTCTCCCGCAAAAGCTGCCATCAAATTCTCCAACGTCTTGTCACTCATTCTCTATTTCCTCCCTACCTATACTGAACCAACTTTTATTCTTCAGAAAACTCTTCTTTTGGAGCTCCGCAAAGAGGACAAACCCAGTCTTCCGGAACATCTTCCCACTTGGTTCCGGCAGCTACACCATTATCCGGGTCTCCTGCTGCTTCGTCATAGACATAACCACATAGATTGCATACATACTTTTTCATTACGAATCCTCCTTGTTTTTGTTCTTTATTTACTTCCTCCCAGGCATTTTTTGCATATGCCTCGGAGGTAAACGTCAGTTTCTTTGATTGCAAACCCCGCCAAATCATCCGAGCGGAGATTCTCTACCGAAATCTTAAAGTCATAATAGGCGCCACATTGGTCACAATGAAAATGTCCATGGGTAGAGGTAACATGGTCGTATCTCGCTTCATTACCCTCCATATTCAGTACTTTTACTAATCCTGCAGTGGTAAATGCATTGATGGAGTTATATACTGTCGCCTTAGATAAAGTAGGCAACTCCTGCTTTAACTGCACATAAATATCATCTGCTGTAGGATGATTTTGATTCCTCATTAAATACTCTAAAATTTTAATTCGATTATAAGAGGGCTTCACATCATGGTCCATGAGTTGCTCTCGAATTCTATCATAAGAATCTAGCATTTTTTTCCCCTTCCGTCCTATCGTTTATAACCGTTACTATATAATAGTAGGTCTAAATAGACAAAATGTCAATAGTTACTGTATGGAAGGTAACGCTTCCATACTATTTCCATCCTATATTACTGGAAATATACTAAGAATGCACCGTAGCCCATGGATTCCATCTCATCGAAAGGGATAAAACGAAGGGAGCCACTGTTCATACAGTATCGAAGGCCACCTTCCTCCGTAGGACCATCTTCGAATAAGTGTCCCAAATGAGAATCACCCAC
>CALFUG010000143.1 GCA_937928455.1 uncultured Clostridia bacterium | reverse complement strand
TGGTACACCATCAGGGGTTCGAACCCTGGACACCCTGATTAAGAGTCAGGTGCTCTGCCAGCTGAGCTAATGGTGCATATTGGATTTGACGCAATAAGTAGTTTATCACCAGACATTTTTATTGTCAACGTCTTGGTCGCAAAAAAATCCCGTCATGCCGTCAGGGTATAATTCACGCCCTATCAGTTGATAGGTGGGTTATCTGTTCTTTACTTCTGCCGTCCACTCAAAGGAGGCATGACATCCGTAGAAGAAACTCGAAGTCCCAAGGAATTAGTGTAGGTTGAATTATAATTCCTAACGAGCATTTCAGGATAGTTGTATTATAACATACCCCATTTTCCATGGCAACTTTCTCATTTTTTCCATGGTCAACCGCAAAGAAATTACTAAATGGATCGGCGCTTATTGGATACTTCGTTTAATCTTCATTTTAGCAAACACCACTTTATCTAGTTGCCCAATTCTAACCCCATACTTAATATGGGAAATTTCATTGAAAATTCCGCCATTTTCGTTGCTATTACAGTCGCTAAGTTGTATAATATGTTGATATAATAAAGTATAAACTCGGACAAGTATGCTCTTATATTGAGCATCGATTTTCGGATAAAAAACACCGGGAGAACTGGGAAAGGGCGATGGCATGACCTTAGGGAATGCGACAGTAGACATTTGGGTAGTACTGGTTGTCATCCTGTCTGTTGGCATGGTTGCTTTATTAGCATCCACCCTTTTACATGGTTTTCGCCGTTTTGACCAAAGAATTGTGGATCAAAACCAATTTTTGGGGAAATTAGAAGGCAAGTTGGATCAGGTAAATGGAGAACTGACCAACCTTAAAATAGATCAAGCAACCGTTCGCGCGGTTCAAACGAAAATGGGTGAGTTCCACCCCCAAGCTCAAGTCAGCCCGGCTTCTCCACCGGTGTATATTATTCAGCAACCCATACCTTGGACACCGGGTTCTCAAACAGTGCAGAACCCTTACCCGGGTAACCCCCCGTATCCCAATCCGCAGGGTCCGACCTCGTCTGTGTCCTATCCACAACCGGGGCCGGCGGCATATCAGGGAAAACCACCCGGGGCTTCCGGTAATATTCCAAGGCCTATCATATCGGAACGCAAAGTGACAGTTCCGCCGCCTCCAAGACAGGCGCCGCAGCCGAGGCTGGAACCCCAGAGGGACATAAACTCAGAAACCAGACCCGAACCGAGATTCGACACCAGACCAGAAACGAGAACCGAATCTAGATTCGACCCAAGGCTAGCGCAACAGCCAATGCCGGAATCCCAAGGGAAGGCTCCAACCGTAGCCCAAGATCCGCCAAGGGAGAGAACGGCACCGATTCCGCAACAAGTTCAAGTGGTGGAACCGAAGCCAGTGTTTGCGGGCGAGCCACCTCGAAAGCCAATACGAACGGTGGGATTTACAGAGTTCCAATTGCCGGATGAAGACGAATTGTTTTATGAATCTCATCAGCAGAGCCAACCGATAGAAAAAGCGGAGGTACAACCGACTCAATCTCAGGAGGCAACGCCAACGCAGAAGGCACAACCCATATTTTCATCGAAGTTTTACTCATTGCATGATAGTATGACTCATTCCGGAAAACAGTATTCAGAAGAAGAATTAGACCAGAAGATCCTTGATTAAAAAAAGGAGGAATTCAATGTATTGCACCAACTGTGGAAATGCGTTAAGAGACACGGATCTCTTTTGCAGCAAGTGCGGCCATAAGGTGGGAGAGCAAGCTCACGAAACACCGGAACCTCGAGAAGAGATTGTCTATAATCGCCCATACACCGAGAAACCGAAACCCAAAAGGGAAGAGGAGCCGGAAGAAGAATTTTTCTTTCGAAAACCGGAACCGGGCCCTGACCCCGCTCGATTGGAGGCGGCCAGAAGGTCTGTAGAAAAAGCGGCGAAGCCGGTGGATGAAGACTTTGTTTGGAATGTTCATCAATTCCCCAAAGGGGAAGCTCGTCCAACAGAAGATGTGGATTTTCAATGGAACTTGGATCGGCCTTCCCAACCTTCCGGAAGAGGGTTGGAAGCGGACCCGGAAAATCGATTTCACACTTATAACAAAAGTCGGGAAGAGTTTCAGCAGCTTTTGGACCGGGAATATCTCAGGACGAACCGTGAGTCTGAGAGGGCGTCCAGCGGATTTATTCCTCCACTCCCGAATGAACAACCTCCCATAGAAGACCGATTTGACCCCGTGAGTCATGTGCAAGAAATGGAGAGAGAACGGGAAGCACTCCAGCAGTATCCGGCAGAAGACCCTTGGGAAAAAGAACTGTATGATGAAGAACGTCGTAAGTTTAACACCATGGAATTACGAAGAGACCTTCTGCAGGTGGGTTTGGATGAAAACGCAAAAACACAGATTATAGAAAAGATAAAGTACGGTGGCGATGATTATCAGAGCACATCGGACGATTTCGATATTAAGAAAACCCAATTTGTTCAGAAAAGCAGAAACCCAGAGCCGAAATATCCCAACGAGGAAGGCTATGAAACGGTAGCTTCTGATGACAACACGTATCAAGAGGCGATTTCTCAGCCGGAAATGCCAGAGATGCCCGCAGGGGAGGAGGCAAGACCTCTGAAGCCACTTCACCCCACTCCCCCTACTATATTACCAACTGGTGGAGATTCAGACAAACCTTCGGTTGAAGGAAATGTTACACCTCCTCAACCGGTAGATGGCAGGATGGGGCAAGAAGCATCTTACGCGGAACAAGGGACTACAGGGGAAATCCCTGAAGAGCACATCACGGTGGCACCCAGTGAAGAGACGCCGGACGTAGACCAAAAGCTGGCAAAGCTTTGGGACACGAATACTGCACCGGTCCCGGTGGCATCCATACCGTCTCAAATGAGCCATGCGCAAACCTCATCCACATTGATTCCCGATGACGGGGACGATGACTTCTATCAAGATGAAGAAAAGCGACGTGGAGGATTTTTTGGAAAGTTTGTGATTGCCATTATCATCGTTGTCTTGATTTTAGAAGGAAGCATTTTGGGGCTTCGTCATTTTGCACCGGAAAGTGAAGCCACTACCAAAGTAAATGAAGTCATTCTCGTTTTCCAACAATGGATTGAAACCACCTTCTTCGATTAAAGTCTCAATATCAGTGAATCATGGTTTCATTGACAAAAAGTTCGATATAGATTATTCATAACATATTACTCATCATTGATTATTTGATCTTTCGGAGGCAATGACATGTCAACCAAAGCGTACTATCCCAGAGAAGAAATTACTGCCGGAAGCCGCGGGTTTTCCCCGGCTCGCACAACTATTGAAACTGCGTTTTATGGCAACAACGTAGAGGTAATGGTGGATTTAAAAAAAGCCTACGAAATGGCAAAAAACTCGCCGGGAACCATTGAGACCGACATGCCGGTGTATGAACCGGAAAAGATTGGAATTCCCGAAGGCGCCAAGATTCTATTGTTCAACGATGGTGAAATCATTGGCCGGTTTGCCGCCGCCCGTGTGATTTTGGGAGAAGATGGTGCGGATGAAAAGGAATTGGCAAAGGTGCTGCGTGAGGCGGCTTATCAGACTCGATACAAAAAGATGTATCACACTCAAAGCTATATCGGGCTGGACAAAGACTTTATTGTAAAGGCTCATTTACTCATTCCGGAAAAATATGAGAACACCATGTACAATTGGCTGTTGAACTTTCAGTATTTGAACGAGGTGTATGACAAAATGTACGGGGAATCAAAGCCCGTAGGAGATGAGCCAGACATTTTTATTTTGTCGGATCCGGATTTTGTTCATCCAAAATTTCCCTTAGGCCTGGCATTCTTTGATCCGGAACACAATTGTGCGTGCCTGCTGGGAATGAGATATTTTGGGGAGCATAAGAAAGGCACATTGACACTGGCTTGGAGCATCGCCAACCGAAACGGGTATACTGCATGTCACGGCGGACTGAAACGTTGTGTACGACCGGATGGGAAAGCCCATGTCATCGGTGTGTTTGGGCTATCTGGTTCTGGGAAGTCCACGTTGACCCATGCCAAACATGATGGAAAGTACGATGTAACGGTTCTTCATGACGACGCATATATTATCTCCAATGAAAATGGAAGCTCGGTGGCACTGGAGCCATCCTATTTTGATAAAACTCAGGACTATCCCCTGTCTTCGCCGGATAACAAATACTTGATTACTGCCCAGAATGTGGGTGCTACTTTGGATCACGAGGGCAAGATGGTGCTGGTGACGGAGGATATCCGAAACGGCAACGGAAGAGCCATCAAGTCGAAGCTGTGGGCACCGAATCGAGTGGACAAAATGGAAGATCCGGTAAACTCCATTATCTGGTTGATGAAAGATAAGGCATTACCACCGGTATTGAAGCTGGAAGATCCGTCCTTGGCATCGGTTATGGGTGCTTGCTTGGCTACAAAAAGAACTTCGGCAGAACGATTGGCAGAAGGAGTGGATATCAATGCCTTGGTCTTTGAGCCCTATGCCAACCCCTTCCGTACCTATGCGTTGAAAGAAGACTACAACAAGTTCAAAGAACTTTTCGAAAAAAGAGGGGTATCCAACTACATTTTAAATACCGGATATTTCCTGGAGAAGAAAATTCCAAAGGAAGTGACCATAGGGATTCTAGAGGCCATCATCGATGGCACTGCAGAGTTTACCAATTTCGGTCCGTTAAGTCGAATTAAAACGATGAAGGTGGAGGGTTTCGAGCCGGACTTTGAAGGAAAAGCATATGTAGAAGTTTTGACAGCCGGTTTAGAGGGTAGAATCAATTATCTGGAAAGCCTGAATACCATAAAAGGGGGACGGGATGCTTTGCCGGAAGAAGCAGAAAATATCATTAAAGAGTTAATTCAGAAGTTAAAATAAGGGAGGAAGAGATTTTGAAAGAGAGAAAGAAGTTAGGCCTAAAAGGAATCATACTGCTGGCAGTCATTGTCATCGGTTTGTTCTTGGCATTAATCGGCTTTATCACCGATTTGCTGTGGTTCCGAGAAATGGGATACCTAAGTGTGTTCTTCAAACAGATTGTGACACAGCTTCAAATCGGAATTCCGTTGTTCGTGATATTGACAGCCATCACTTTAATATTCCTGAAGCTGCTTAAGAGGGGATATTACAACAAAGTGGAATCCACCGAGGAAGTAAATGAGAAGAGGTTGGGACAGATCTCCTTCCTCATATCCGTAGTATTTGCAGCCATCGCATCCTTCATGGCGGCCAAAGCCTTGTGGTTCGAGGCATTGAAGTTTATGAATTCCACAGACTTCAGCAAAGCAGATCCATTGTTTAACATGGATATTTCCTTCTACGTATTCAAGTTAGACTTCATTGAGCAGCTCAACACGTTGATAATCGGTATTGTCATTGGATATGTGGTTATCAGCGTTATTTACTATTCTATCCTACTAGGGATGAGAACACCTCAAATGTATGAATCGGCGGAAGAGCCGGGTGGATTTGAAGAGGAAGATTCTTTTCAGGGGAATAAAATGCCTCCTGGAGGTGGGCGAAAAGGATTTAGCTTCGATAATCTGAACGACGTATTCGAAAACATGGGACGTCAGTTCCAACGAGGCGGAAACATTCGCCAAACCAGAAGACCCAAAAAGCAGTTTGATGACGATAATTTCAAACAACTTCTCAGCATTGCCCAAAAGGAGTTAATTGTTCTGGGCGCCATATTCTTCGTGATGCTGGCGGTGAACTTCTTCTTGAAGCAGTATAGTTTGCTATATTCCAGTGTAGGAGCCGTATATGGAGCCGGGTTCACGGATGTGAATGTTACACT
>CALFUG010000142.1 GCA_937928455.1 uncultured Clostridia bacterium | reverse complement strand
ACGCATCGATTCCAAGTGATTTTTCGTACATCGATTCCCAATAGGTTTCCTTGGTATATGTGGTTGTCCAGCATAGCGGCCAACAAATTATTGGCGGCACCTACCGCATGTAAATCTCCGGTAAAGTGAAGATTAATATCCTCCATCGGAACCACTTGAGCATATCCGCCGCCGGCGGCTCCTCCCTTTACACCAAATACCGGTCCCAAGGAAGGCTCTCTCAACGCCACGAAAGATTTCTTCCCAATCCTCCGAAGTCCGTCCGCCAAGCCTACCGTGGTGGTGGTTTTTCCTTCTCCCGCCGGAGTGGGTGTGATGGCCGTTACCAGAATCAGATTCCCATCCGGCTGGTCCTGTTTCTCTTGGAGAATCCCATAATCAATCTTTGCTTTATGGTTTCCATATAGTTCTACGTATTTCTCCTGAATCCCCGCCGCCTCTGCGATTTCTTGAATCGGCTTCATAGAGGAACTTTGTGCGATATCGATATCACTTTTAAAGCTCATACTGGTCTCCTTTACCATAAATTTTGTCTATTATATACCTCTCTTGCCATAGAGAGCAACTGCTATATCTCTCACTTGCATGGATAAGAGCGGTTTTTCAAAAAACTTCTTCGATGAATGGGACATAAGCCTTCCTTTAACAGACCTTCATAATGCTTCGGGGTTCCATACCCTTTGTTTTGATCGAAGTCATAGCCTGGATACTGCAAGTGATAGGCTTCCATTTGGCGATCTCGAGTTACCTTGGCTACGATGGATGCCGCCGCAATGCTAAGACAAGTGGCATCTCCTTTGATGATGGCCATTTGAGGAATGGCCACCTCTTCCACCTCCATACCGTCTATCAACAAGTAGTCCAATTGAACTCCTTTTACCGAAAGCATTCTATCGCAAGCTAGAATGGCTTGGGCCATGGCTTTTTTAGCCGCTCTTAAAATATTGATTTCATCAATGATATCCGGCTCCACTTGACCGATTCCGTATGCCAACGCCCTATGGCAGATGGTTTCATACAACTCTTCTCGTCTTTTTGCCGGTACTTTTTTAGAATCATCGATTCCATACGCATAAAAATCTTCCGGAAGAACCACACAGGCAGCCACTACGGGTCCGGCCAATGGTCCGCGCCCCACTTCATCCACTCCACCCACATAGGAAATCCCTTGCTGATGCATTTCATCTTCCATCATTCTTAACTGCTGAAATCGAAGAGCCCATTTCTCTTCATATCTCATTGGTTATCCTCCCCCTCCATTTCCAAGGTGATAGTACCTATCTGGCCGGAGCGAAATTCATCCAGCAGGGTTCGGGCAGTTCTCTGATAATCGAATCGTTTCCCCGCCTGAACATATCCCCTCTTGGTGGCAATGTTTTCCATGGTGGCCAAAGG
>CALFUG010000141.1 GCA_937928455.1 uncultured Clostridia bacterium | reverse complement strand
GAATCAAGCACGTATTGACGGCCCATGAGCAAGGAGCCGCTCATGCTGCCGATGGATATGCGCGCTCTACCGGGAAAACCGGTGTTGTATTTGCGACTAGCGGACCGGGTGCCACCAACCTGGTGACGGGAATCGCCACGGCCTATATGGATAGCATACCAGTGGTTGCCATAACTGCAAATGTACCCACTTCCATGATAGGGAGGGACGCGTTTCAGGAGATATATATCACAGGCATTACCATGTCCATAACGAAGCATAATTTTTTGGTGAATCGTGTGGAAGATTTAGAGCATGCCTTGAGAGAAGCCTTCCGAATTGCCAATACGGGAAGGAAGGGTCCGGTGTTGGTGGACATCACAAAAGATGCCACTGCCGCCTTGTTTGAATATGATAATAAGAGCCCTTTGGAGGTCCCGGAGCATCCCAACCATCTACCGCAGGAAGCCATTGACGAGGTGGCAGTGATGTTGAATCGGGCGGAACGGCCGGTACTATACGTTGGGGGTGGTGCCGCGGCATCGGGAGCTTCGGAAATCATCGCACAGTTGATTGAGAAAGCAGACATACCTGTGACACACACCATGATGGCAGCCGGCATTGTAGGATATGAGAATCCGCGAAATCTTGGGATGCTGGGAATGCACGGTTCCGTAGCCTCCAATAAGAGTATTGACAAATCGGATTTGGTCCTGGCATTGGGTACCCGTTTTAGTGACCGGGTGGCATTGAATCCGGAGAAATTTGCACCGGATGCAAAGATTGTCCAAGTGGATATTGATCGAAGCGAGGTCAATAAAAATGTTTTGGTGGACAAGGCCATTATCAGCGATGTGAAAGCTTTTCTGGAAAAACTTCTACCTTTGGTAGAAGAGAAAAAACATGAAGATTGGATGGAGAGAATTGAGAAATGGCGGGGAAAACTATCACAGCCTAAGGGCGAGGGTTGTTATTTATGTCCCGATGATTTAATCGGGGCTATATGTGACATGACGGATAAAGAAACCATTTATGTAACCGATGTAGGCCAACACCAGATGTGGGCAGCCCAGTACTTGAGGCATTATAATACCCGAGCATTTCTTACCAGCGGAGGATTGGGCACCATGGGTTATGGATATGGTGCGGCCATAGGTGCTCAGACAGGGAATCCGGACAAACGGGTGATTCACCTGACGGGAGATGGTTCTTTTCATATGAATATGAATGAAGCCTGTACAGCAGTGAGCAATCAACTGCCGATTATTAGTGTTATTTTTGATAACCGAGTCTTGGGAATGGTGTACCAATGGCAGAACAGTTTCTACGAAGGTCGAATTTCCCAGACCACCCCGGAACGAAGCACCAATTTTGCCAA
>CALFUG010000140.1 GCA_937928455.1 uncultured Clostridia bacterium | reverse complement strand
GTGAAGGTGGAAGAACCGTAGGCTCCGGCGTTGTTATTGAGATTATCGAGTAATCAAAGGTTTCCACTGTTTTAGCCAAACATAAAACTCACCAAGAGATAGTCCCAAGGGCTATCTCTTTTTCTTGAATTTTTCGGAAAGGAGAAAGAAATGCTTACCAGCAAACAAAGAAGCTATCTAAAAGGCCTGGGGCAAAAAATAGATCCCATTGTTTTTTTGGGGAAATCGGGATTAACGGAAAACATCTTGAAGGAAATGGACACCCATCTGGAGCTACGAGAATTGATCAAAATCAAGTTGCAGGAAGGCTGCGAACGAAAACCTGGCGAAGTGGCACAAGAAGTATCACAGCACCTTACAGCAGATGTGGTTCAGGTCATTGGACGAAAATTTGTCCTTTATCGGGAATCCAAGGAAAACAAAGAAATACAGCTTCCGTAGTATTAACGGGTCCCTTCCCGTATGAGGAAAGAGAATAGGAGAAGATGGATTTACTGATTGCTTTCATAGTATTTGGCACCGCCATGGTAGCTACTTTAGGATTGAATGGTTCTATGGCATATCCACTTTTTGTGGGGCTCATTGCTTTTGTATTGACCGGCCTTCACCGGGGTTACGGTTTTCGTGCCCTGATGAAAATGGTATACACGGGTGGCAGGACTTCTTTTGTGGTATTGCGCATTCTGATTTTTATCGGAATACTGACTGCACTATGGAGATCCTCTGGAACCATTGCATTTTTTGTTTATTACGGAATATCTATGATTACGCCTACCCTCTTTCTTTTGCTTACATTTCTCATCACCTTGGCTCTATCTTTTGCCCTGGGTACTAGCTTTGGCATTGCCGGAACTGCAGGGGTGTTACTGATGGTTCTTGCCCAAAGTGGAGGAGTAGACCCAGCCATAACGGCAGGTGTCATCATGTCCGGTGCATATTTTGGAGACCGGTGTTCTCCTGCATCATCCAGTGCTTCTCTGGTGGCGGCGGTTACGCAAACAGATTTATATACTAATGTTAAACGAATGTTGTTAACGGGGATTATTCCCACCATACTCACACTTATTATCTACGGTGTTTTATCTGTTCAAAATCCCTTGGGGAGGATGGATTCGCAAATAATGGAAGCATTGCGTACCTCTTACGACTTATCTA
>CALFUG010000139.1 GCA_937928455.1 uncultured Clostridia bacterium | reverse complement strand
GATTCACGGTCATGGGGCCGGAGCAACCATCCAGATAGGTCTTCCCCTCCTGATCTGTCACATAGACTCCCTCACCCTTTACGGCCAACGGTATGGCTTCCTTGTGGTCCGGCGTAATAAAATGCCCGTTCATATCCATCACCTTTCTTCCCGGAAATATGAATTCCCCAAATCCATGGGAGGTTGATTTTCTTTCCCTTTCTTATGGGAACTGATGATTACGATGATAATAGTGGCCAAATAGGGAATCATATCTACCAAATACTGTGACAGGGAGAATCCCATGGCTTGAAGCCGAAGTCCCAATATGCTCAGGCCGCCGAATAGAATAGCCCCGAAAAAGGCTTTCAGCGGATTCCAAGAGGCAAATATAACCAGGGCCACCGCAATCCAACCTCGTCCATTTACTACATCCGACTGCCAGATCGGCACCCGCACCAAGGCCAAATATGCACCGCCCATACCGCACAGGGCACCACCGATTAGTATATGAACATATTTATAATACGCCACATTAATGCCGGAAGCATCCGCGGAAGAGGTATTCTCTCCCACCGCACGCAAGTTTAATCCCGGCTTGGTTTTATATAGGTACACGGCTGCCAAGATCACCACCAAATATGCCAGGTATACGAACACATCCTGACGGAATAAAATGGGACCTAAGAAAGGAATATCTCCCAGCAAGGGAATGGATTTCTTGGCAAAAAATGCGCCCACCTGAGGAGATACCATGGCGCCCAACATAGGTTGCCCCACAAAACTGGCAAATCCCGTTCCGAATATGGTCAACGTTAATCCCGTTACCACCTGGTTGGCTCGCAGTGTCACCGTTAATATGGCAAAAATCAAAGCACCGCCTGCGCCACCACCACAAGCGGCCAGTAGGGCAATGACTGCACTTTCAGAATGCAAACCCGCCATGAAACCCATCACGGCACCCATCAGCATCATCCCTTCCACACCTAGGTTTAAGAGACCGGCTCTTTCCGTAATCAGTTCTCCCACTGTGGCAAAAATCAAAGGAGTGGCTGCTACGATACAAGTGGCTAAGAAGCTTTCCATATTAAGCCACCTCCCCTTTCATTTTCTTCCATCGGCTTCCGGGAAGCACCCGATATTGGAGGAAAAATTCCGAACCCAATACAAAGAATAGTATGGTTCCCTGCACCACATTGGCAACGGCGCTGGGCACATTCAGATTCACTTGAATATATGCGCCTCCTTGTAACAGCATGGCAAATACGATACAAACGAAGAAGACGGATATGGCATTGAGCCGGGCCAGCCAGGCCGTAATAATGGCCGTAAATCCATACCCACCGGAAACTCCCACGGACAGGGTTTTTTCCACGGCGGAAACCTGAATCATTCCCGCCAATCCACAAAGGCCGCCGGAAATAATCATGGCGATAATGATGACTCTATTGATATTCATTCCCGCATATCTAGCGGTTTCGATACTTTCCCCC
>CALFUG010000138.1 GCA_937928455.1 uncultured Clostridia bacterium | reverse complement strand
TGCCGGGAGACCCATTGCGCGCAAAATATATTGCAGAAAACTTCCTGGAGAATCCTCGATGTTTCAATGAGGTAAGGAATATGCTGGGTTACACGGGAACTTATAAAGGGGTTCCGGTATCTGTAATGGGAACGGGAATGGGCATGCCGTCAATGGGCATTTATTCTTGGGAACTGATGAAGGATTATGGTGTGGAAAATCTCATTCGTGTGGGCACTGCAGGTACCTTTTTTGAGGATATTCAAATGGGAGACATTGTGGTAGGGATTTCGGCTTCAACAGACTCGAATTATGCCCATACTTTTCAATTGCCGGGTACATTTGCCCCATGTGCCAGCTGGGATATTCTCATGAAAATCAAGGAGGCGGCGGAAGCAAACCGGATTCCATTCCGAGCTGGGAACTTGGTTTCCTGTGATGTGTTTTATGAAATGGACGGTGACTGGTGGAGAAAATGGGCAGAAGTAGGGGTGATGGCCGTGGAGATGGAAGCGGCCGCTTTGTATATGAATGCCGCAGCTCTGAAAAGAAATGCAGCAGCCATGGTTACCATTAGTGATCATTTCGTGACCGGGGCCAGAGCTACTGTGGAGGAGAGACAGACCGCATTTACCGATATGATGAAATTGGCCCTGGAAGCTGCCATAAGGTAATAAACCTAGAAATTGAATACGCGAAAATAAAAAGACCGGGAGACACTCCGGTCTTTTTTGCATGTTATTCACATGGGTATTGGAGCATTTAACTTATGCTCCGGTGTGGGGACGGGTGAGATTACTCGGCTTTCGCCTTGTTGAATCGTTTGTTGATGCGGGACACTTTTCTAGCAGCAGCATTCTTATGAATGGTGCCTTTGGAAGCGGCTTGCATCAGCCTTTTTTCTGCCAATGCCAACTTTTCCTTTGCCAGATCCAGATCTCCAGAAGCCAAAGCCATTTCGAAACTCTTTAGAATTCCTTTTAGATGACTCTTGATTCTTCGATTTCTAGCGGTCTTTTTGTCAATAATACGGATTCGTTTTTTTGCGGATTTAATATTTGCCATAATGTTTCCCCACTTTCTTTTTATGGATTTTCACGCAACGCTTAGTATATCTTACTTTCCCTTGTTTTGCAAGAAGAATTTAGATGATCGCTGCCTTTTCTTCCCGATACTTTCGATAGTTGAGAAGGAAGGGTATGCCAATTAATAGAGCACCGGAAATATCTGTCACCAGGCCGGGAACAATGAGGCAGAGTCCGCCAGCAGCACACATGATTCGTTCCAAAACATTGGTATGAGTCATGAACCAGCCTTCCAAAGCGGAACCAATTCCAATCATTCCAATGAGAGAGGTCAGTATGATGGAAGCCACTTCTATGAAGTTGGTGTCCACCATGAGAATTTCCGGGTTATATACGAATATATAAGGGATGAGAAAAGCGGCAATGGATATTTTGGTGGCTTCTACTCCCGTCATAATGGGCCGACTTTTTGCGATAGCAGATCCTGCCATCGCAGCTAAGCATACAGGTGGTGTAATGTCTGCAACGATACCGAAGTAGAAGGCAAACATGTGGGCGGCAATTAATGGAATGGGCATATCTACGGCCATTCCCACTGCCACGATAGCCGGCGCTGTGATGGTAGAAGTGATAATATAGTTGGCGGTGGTGGGTGTTCCCATTCCCAAGATGATAGAAGCTACCATGGTGAACATTAGCGTGAGGATGACACTTCCTCCCGCTAGGGATACCAAACCGGCCCCTATTTTCAAGCCCAGTCCAGTCAAGGTGACCACACTTATGATCATACCCGCCATGCCGCAGGCGATTCCCACACTGAGCATGTTACGGGGAGCATCTACCAAAGCATTGAGGAATTCCTGGGGAGATAGGCGAGTGGACTTTTTCAAAAAGCTGGCCACAATAGAGAATAAAATTCCCATGAGGGCCGCAAAGGTGGCGGTGTATCCGGCCACCAGAAAATATACAATGGCTACCAAGGGAAGCAATAGATGGCCCCGATCCTTCATGATAGCCCCCAAGCGAGGCAATCGATCCCGGGGTAAACCTTTTAATCCTGTTTTATGGGCCTCTAAGTGAACAATGATCCATACGCCGGCAAAGTATAGGATAGCGGGAATAATCGCGGCCTTGGCCACCTCCAAATATGGAATTCCGATGGACTCTGCCATAAGAAAAGCCGCCGCCCCCATAATGGGAGGCATCAGTTGTCCGCCGGTGGAGGCAGAGGCTTCTACTGCCCCGGCAAATTCCGGTCGATACCCCAATCGTTTCATCATTGGGATGGTGAAGCTACCGGAACCTACGGTGTTGGCAACGGAGCT
>CALFUG010000137.1 GCA_937928455.1 uncultured Clostridia bacterium | reverse complement strand
GAAACATTTTCAGAGGAGAAGGAAATACTTATTCGCTGCAAAAATCAGGATGCATTGGGATACAATGCTATGCAGGTGAAGGTGAATTCTCAGGAAGTGGAGATTGCACAAATTTTCAAGTTCATGTCAGAGAATGGGATAGAAAAAAAGCGGGATCGACTATATTATCTACATCGGGATGGCCATTATGAAAATTATTTAGGGGTGTGGAACGGCATTTGGGATGTCTTATCGGATATGCGACAATTTTTGAGTTCCAATAACTGGAAAATAAGTATTGAACACAAGCAATGATTGCTTTGGGTGCATAAAGAAAAGAGAGTCGGCTACCACCCCGGCTCTTTTTTCATGAGGATGGGTTTCTCTTGCCCTTGGTTCTTGTGAAAACAACTTTTTTCTGTTATAATCTTATAAAATAACGAGATGAAGCTTTCAGAAACTCTTGGAATTTATAAGCTTACATCGAATAGGAGGACATATGGATAAGTTAGTGGGAACGATTAGAGAGCCGAATGCAAAGGCAAAACTACTGAGAAAACAGGGTGTAATTCCCGGGGTTCTTTATGGAAAAAGTTTGGATGAGTCCATCAGCTTACAATTTCCGTTGAGAGAAGTGGAACACTTCTTAAAGAGAAACACCATTGGATATAAAGTGGAAGTAGAAGTAGAGGGGAAAAAACACCTGGCGCTTTTAAAAGAGTTAACCTTTACGCCGGCCGTTAATAAAATTGAACATCTTAGCTTTCAAGCACTGACGAAAGGAGAGAGAGTCAACAGTACGGCCCAGATATTCCTGAAAAACCAAGAAAAAATCAGTGAAACCATTCAGCAAACCTTATTTGAAATTCCTTATAAGGGGTTAGTAGAGGATTTATTCACCCACGTGGAAGTGGATATGGAAGGAATGGAAGTGGGAGATCATGTGTTGGTATCCCAGTTGAACATCCCAAAGAAAGAAGGGCTGGAAGTCTTGGTGCCTGAGGATACCATGGTAGTTGCTGTGGTAGAAAAGACCAAGATGGATGTGGATCTGGATGTAGAAGAGACAACGGAGGATGAACCTGTTGTTGTTGGAAGTGAATCGGATGCAGCTTCTGAAGACAAAGAGGACAAGGAATAAATTGCGACGAATTCCCAGTATGGTATAAAGAAAAAAGCCGTCTCCTACAAAAGGGATGGCTTTTTTATTGTGAGTTATTTATTTATTTTTTTTTTATTATTTTGGAGTGTCTTTGTCATCCTCATTTTCTGGCTTTCGAAACAAATCTTTCACATACGTTCCTGTTTGCACAGTACCGCGTTTTATTTTGTTAAAGGTACGATCCACTGTTGCATGCTTGGAGGCCAGTGCAAAGGCCTTCACGATGGTAATAGTATTTTGGGTAACGATGGTACGAAACAGAGTCAGGGCTTCCAGAGTGGCAAACTTTTTCACGGCTCT
Organism: uncultured Clostridia bacterium; assembly: GCA_937928455.1. GTDB lineage: Bacteria > Bacillota > Clostridia > Peptostreptococcales > Anaerovoracaceae > JAAZGD01. The sequence goes on along the minus strand of CALFUG010000137.1, from coordinate 16,752 downwards.
CCGGTCCGGTTTAGTAATGGCAGTACTGTATCTTTTGGTTAGAGCGGCCACCCGTAAGGTTAAGAAGGCGTTCACAGAGCCTTCCATGACGGAGCTTAGAATCAGGTTGCTGACCTGAGTAGCTCCAGGAACCATGCGACTCAGAGTACCCCCAATCAGAGAATCTATAAGGGGCTCCAACTGTTCGTCCAATAATACCAAGTCTTCTACTTCACGGGCCATAAGAACGGTGATAGCCACATTCGTGTATAAATAGAATATTTCTTGTACCGTGGGTCGTTGGTTATAAATATGGCTGATTTTCCAAACAAGACGGGAAAGATTCAACATAACGAATAGTCCATCCAAAGTGCCGTTTTGGGAAATAGCCGTTGTGATAAATACCTGGGAAGCGGACTCGTTCATTACGGTCATGGCTTGCCGATCCAGTTGACGGATGGCATCCTCTACTTGACCTTGGATTTCCTTGGTTTCATCGAAGGTAAAGCCTGTTTTAACGAGATTGGGGTTCTTTTCATATCTCTTTTTCAACTTGAGTAAATATATTTCCATGGCTTTGTTATCCCCCTCATCGGGAAACACCAAAGGTTTTCTTAATTTCATAAAGCCAAGTAAAGGGATTCCCATTAACACCAGGAAGGCTACCGTGATAAGGATGGTAACGACTCTTCCAAAGTCAGGGTGAATGGCTGAGGTGGTAATAAAAATTTGATAGACTTGGTTGACCACAACCAGGATTACCAAGAGCAGTAATCCCAATCCCACCCAAGAAAATAGTCTTTTAAATGATTTGTCCATAATGTCTCACTTTTTAGCATGATCGCCGAAGATTTACCGAATGTGGGTCTATTGTATCCTTTGAGAAAATCCGTGTCAATGAAGGGAGGTGCTGTGATATAATTTAATAAATGAAATGAATATGGGAAAACATATTATAGTAAGCTAGGATGGAATCGGGTGGGGTTTTTGAAATGACAGAAGATATACGTAAGCTTTCCAGGAAATACAGGGTGCTGGTTAATGATGCGGATTTTACAAAGCGATTAAAAATGTCGGCAACTTTTAACTATTTTCAGGAAATAGCCGCGCTTCATGCGGAAAAACTGGGAGTGGGGTTCGATGAGTTGATTCTCAAACATGGAGCGGTTTGGATTTTAGCCAGAATGCGGGTTGACTTTACACGATTACCATTATGGAATGAAGAGGTTTTTTTGGATACCTGGCCTCAGAAGCCCAACCGAGTTCATTTTGAAAGAGATTATGTCATGAAGGACGCAGCAGGAGAAATTTTAGCTACGGGTGTTTCTCAGTGGGTGCTGTTACATCGCGACACCAAGCAGTTTCTTCGACCACAAGTTCTAGAAGGAATATTTCCCGAGCCACCTCATGAATCACCGATTCCGCAACCCTTAGCCAAGCTACGGTCTCCTGAAAATTTGGAAGTTGCGTATGAGCGGGTGATTGGATGTAGTGATATTGACCAAAACGGCCATATGAACAATTCAAAATACTTGGATTTTATTATGGACTGCTTCAGTATGACAGAGCTGGAGAATCATCAAGTATCTTCCATCCAGGTGAACTATTTGGAAGAAACTTATCCGGGAGACGTTCTGATAATGAAGAAGAGCCTTGTTCAAGGAAGTAGTGGAGAAAACTCAGGGGAAATCTATGTTGAGGGCGTGAGGTCAAAGGATTCCGCTGTGGTTTTTCGAAGTCTCATTGCATTCAAGAAGAGAGATGTTATATCTGAATAAAAGAAATACCTGTTGAACCATGTGAGGTTCAGCGGGTTTTTTCGTGGTGAGGCACGAGGGACTTTGCGCCCGCTAATGCGTTCGCCGTCCTGCGCCTGTGAGACAGGCTTGGACCATCTCGCTAAAAACCATCCACGATGGTTTTCTTGACGCTTGATGCCCTTTCGGGTTCGAGTCCCTCGACTTGATAGACAAAAAAATGCACCCCAAAAGGAGTGTATTTTTTTTGGTGAGGCACGAGGGACTTTGCGCCCGCTAATGCGTTCGCCGTCCTGCGCCTGTGAGACAGGCTTGGACCATCTCGCTAAAAACCATCCACGATGGTTTTCTTGACGCTTGATGCCCTTTCGGGTTCGAGTCCCTCGACTTGATAGACAAAAAATACACCCCAAAAGGAGTGTATTCTTTTTTTGGTGAGGCACGAGGGACTCGAACCCCCAACCGACAGATTCGAAGTCTGCGACTCTATCCATTGAGCTAGTGCCCCATATTCTATCCTACGAGAATGTATATTACCACAGACCATTTGAAAATACAAGAGGAAATCCTTGAAATCCCCCGTTGAAAGGTGAGGGGTACAATATTGTAAAATTCATAGATTTATGGTAATGTAAATGGGTGAGAAAGGAGATTCTAACATGAAAAAAACAATCGAAACCAATCAAGCTCCAAAAGCCATTGGCCCCTATTCCCAGGGAATCAGTGCCAACGGTTTTGTTTTTACTTCAGGCCAGTTGGCTCTGGATCCAGCCACAGGAGAATTTGTGGGAGAAGAAATCAAGGAACAGACTCGACAAAGCCTGAACAATGTGAAGGCCATATTGGAGGCGGCTGGCTTGACCATGGATCAGGTGGTGAAAACCACGGTATTTCTAAAGGATATGAATGATTTTGCAGAAATGAACCAGATTTACAGTGAATTTTTTACAGAAGGGAACTATCCCAGTCGTTCCGCCGTACAGGTGGCCAGACTTCCCAAAGACGGGCTGGTAGAGATTGAAGTCATTGCATTGAAATAGTTATATTATAGGAGGGTTGGCATATGGCCGTTCGTTATGTGGCAGAGCCGTTTCGGATTAAATCGGTAGAGCCTCTGAAAATTCTTTCCCGTGAAGAGCGGGAAGCGAAAATCAAGGAAGCCCATTACAATGTATTTTATTTGGCTGGAGAAGATTGTTATATCGACCTGTTAACAGACTCTGGTACAAATGCCATGAGTATGAAGCAGTGGGCAGGAATTATGGAAGGGGACGAGTCCTATGCAGGAGCTTCATCCTACTATAAACTATTGGAAACAGCCAAAGAAATTTTTGGCTACGGTTATATCCAACCGGTACATCAAGGCAGAGCAGCGGAAAAGGTCCTGTTCCCTCTATACCTAAAAGAGGGGATGTATGCCATCTCGAATATGTTTTTTGATACAACCCGGGCTCATGTGGAACTAGCGGGGGCTCGCGCATTGGATTGTGTGGTAGAAGAAGCCAAAGACCCGAAGAAAAGGGCACCTTTTAAAGGAAACATGGATGTGGAACGGTTGGAACAGATGATACAGGAGAAGGGCCCCGAAAAAATTGGGCTGGTGGTTATGACCATCACCAACAATTCCGCCGGTGGACAGCCGGTGTCCATGAAAAACCTGCGTCAGGTTTCTGAAGTATGTAAGAAATATAATATTCCATTGGACCTGGATGCGGCCCGTTTTGCTGAGAATGCGTACTTCATCCAAAGGGACGAATCGGGATATGAAACCACTCCCATAGCCGAAATCGTTCGGGAAATGTTTTCATACGGAGACCTCTTTACCATGAGCGCAAAAAAAGATGCCATTGTAAATATGGGGGGCCTAATCGGTGTGAAGGATGAGAAAAGCCCGGTTGTGTTAAAAATCAAGGCGAATTGCATCTCCTACGAAGGGTTTTTTACGTACGGAGGATTATCCGGCAGAGATATGGAAGCTTTGGCCATCGGGTTGAAGGAAGGCATCGATAATGATTATCTGAGATATCGAATTGGCCAAATGGAATACTTGGCAGGAAGATTGGATGAGGAAGGCATATCCTATCAAGCTCCGGTAGGGGGTCATGGTGTATTTTTGGACGCAAAAGAAATGTTTCCGGAAATTCCGTATTATGAATTCCCGGGTCAGGTTTTGGCGCTGGAATTATATAAAGAAGCGGGAATTCGCGCTTGCGATATTGGATCCTATATGTTGGGGAACGATCCGGACACCGGGGAACAGTTGGAAGCCACATTCGAGTTTACCAGATTAGCCATTCCGCGAAGGGTATATACCCAAGCACATTTGGATGTTATTGTGGAGGCGCTAGTGGCCATTAAAGCCAGAGCTCATGAGATTACGAAGGGGTATCGAATCATCTGGGAACCACCCATACTAAGGCATTTTCAGGCACATTTAGAGCCCTTGACGAAATAAATATTCGAAAATGGGAATAAAATCAAAAGGAGAGTTGGTTGGATATCAGAAATTTGAAAAGTACACAAGAAGTGGAATTGTCTTTGCCGCAGCCTTTCAATCAAATGGAGCTGTTTGGAAATTTGGACCAGCATATGAAGATTGTGAAGGAACATTTCAATGTGGAGATTATCCAAAGAGACAATCAACTGCTATTAAGAGGGGCGGATTCCGCAAAAGCTTTGCAGGTTATTGAAGAATTAGTGAAAATGATCCAGGGCGGTGAAAAACTGGATGTGCAGAAGATTCATTACGTGATTGGCCTTAAGAATGAGGGAATATCTTATATCGAAGGCAACGTGAACAATGACATCCTTTGCTTTACCCACATGGGAAAACCCATCAAACCCAAGACATTGGGCCAAAAGGCTTATGCCAAGGCGATACGTGAAAGTGATGTTATATTTTCCATTGGCCCCGCAGGGACAGGAAAGACCTATTTGGCGGTGGCCATGGCCATTAATGCATTCAAAAATAAGGAAATTCAAAAAATCATACTGGTGCGTCCTGCGGTAGAAGCCGGAGAGCGATTGGGGTTCTTGCCCGGCGATTTACAGGAGAAGGTGGATCCTTATCTTCGACCGTTATATGATGCATTATATGAAATTCTGGGAAGAGAAAGTGCTTTGAGACTGAAGGAAAAAGAAACCATCGAAGTGGTTCCTCTGGCATATATGAGGGGAAGAACATTGGACAATTCTTTTATCATTCTGGATGAGGCGCAAAATAGTACCAAAGAACAAATGAAGATGTTTCTTACCAGAATGGGATTTGGCTCTAAAATGGTTATTACAGGAGACATCACCCAAATTGATTTGCCCAAAGGGAAAAAGTCCGGATTGGTGGAAGCGGCCAAAATACTGAAACCGGTCAAAGATATCCGATTCTGTTATTTAAAGGATGTGGATGTAGTTCGACATGAATTGGTGAAAAAAATCATCAATGCCTATGAAAAGTACTATCAAGAGCATCCCAAAGAATTGGAGGAAGAATAATGGAGATTGTATTTGGTGCAGAAAGACGCCCGGGAGATTCCGTCGTAGAGAAAATGATAGAGGCCGGTAAGGTTTGCTGCCAGAATCAAGGAATTCAGGATGACCGTGTAGAGGTAAGCGTTACCTTTGTTTCCATGGAGGAGATGAAAATCCTCAATCACACATATCGTGGTGTGGATCAAGTGACCGATGTGCTTTCCTTTCCCCAGTATGATGCTTTGGAGCAAATGCCTGCTTATGGCAATCTATGCCTGGGGGATGTTGTAATTTGCACGGACCAGGCATTGTTGCAGGCGCATGAATTTGGACATTCTCCGGAAAGAGAAATCGTTTACTTATTTGTTCATAGCTTGGCTCATTTGTTGGGATATAACCATGAAGAATCGGAAGAACAGGAAATCATGAGGTCCTTTGAAGAAGCGATTATGGAGTCTATAGACTTGGCTCGAATTTAAAGGAGAAAAAAATGAATGACTTGAAGCTATATGAAATGGCCAAAGAGGCTATGGTAAATGCCTATGCTCCTTTTTCCAAGTTTTCGGTAGGTGCCGCATTGCTGGGAGAATCCGGACAAGTTTATATCGGCGTCAACGTGGAAAATTCCAGTTTCGGTGCCACGATATGTGCGGAAAGAAGCGCTTTTGTGCAGGCGGTATCCAAGGGTGAGCGTCGATTTCAAAAGATTGCCATTGCTACCAGTGATGGGGAAGCATGGCCATGTGGTATTTGCCGGCAGTTTATGAGAGAATTTTGTGACGAGGATTTTCCAATCATTACAGGAGATCCAGAAAACCGTATTGTCACTTACACCTTAGGCCAACTATTGCCGGAAGGGTTTCGTTTGGAAGAAGGAGGGACACAGATTCGTGATAAATAGCAAGGAACATCCCATGAAATCAGGCTTCGTGGGAATTATAGGACGTCCCAATGTTGGGAAGTCCACATTATTAAATGCGGTAATTGGTGAAAAAATTGCCATTACTACGCCAAAGCCCCAAACCACACGAAATACCATCCGAGGGATCTATCACCAGCCAGCCCTACAGATGGTATTTATTGATACACCGGGAATTCACAAACCAAAGAATAAACTGGGAACCATTATGATGGAACAGGTTCAACGCACCTTTGAGGAAGTGGATGCCATTGTGTTTTTGGTGGACAATGTGTTGTCAAAAAGTCCGGGGGATCGATACGTGCTGGAAATTCTGAGGGAGGTAAAAACACCGAAAATACTGGTCATTAATAAAATCGACACCATGGATCCGGATTTGTTCCGTGACACCTTCGAGGAGTATGAAGAAACCGGGGTTTTTGAGAAAATAATGGGTATCAGCGCATTGACCGGAAAAAACACTTCCGTCTTGCTGGAAACCCTGGCCAAGTACATGCCAGAAGGTCCGGCGTATTTCCCCGAAGATATGATAACAGACCATCCGGAGCGGTTTTTGGCCAGCGAAATTATTCGGGAAAAGGCCCTATTATATTTGGAAGAAGAGATTCCACATGGGATTTATGTGGAAATCGAGTCCTTTCAAGAAAAGGAAAACCTGGTTCACATAGGAGCCGTTATTTACTGCGAAAAAAAGTCCCATAAAGGAATGATTATTGGAAAAGAAGGCAAGAAACTGAAAGGCATTGGAAAACAATCTCGAATGGAACTGGAGCGACTGTTGGGCACGAAAGTGTTCTTAGAGCTATGGGTGAAGGTTCGTGAGAACTGGCGAGATTCCAACTATTCGTTATCCGATTTTGGGTATCGGGAAAAATAAATGAATGTGCAGACAGAAGGCCTTGTGCTAAGACAAATTCAAACCATAAATGGAAGGCGGATGATTACCATTCTCACAGAGAGATTTGGGAAGATTCATGCGGGAACCAGCTTGACGGAAAGAGGAAAAAGTAAAGCGGCACTGGCACTTCGACCCTTTACCCATGGCCAATATGAATTATATATCAACCATCAGAACTACCATCTCCATCAGGGTGAGACCATACAAAATTTCTTTAAGTTGGGAGAAAACATCGATAAATATATGTATGGGGCCTATGCTTTGGAATTTGCGGATCGGGTATTGGTAGAAGAGCAACCTGCCAAAGAATTCTTCCGTTTGGTACTGGACTACTTGAAAGCATTAGAGAATCGAGAGAAGAAGTTCCAGACACTGCTATTGGCATTTCAGTGGAAAGCATTACAGATATCTGGGCAGCAACCCCAACTGAAAAATTGCATTCGATGTGATGCGCAAGAAAAAATGGAGTACTTTAGCATCGAAGAGGGCGGTGTTCTTTGCGAATCCTGTCGTGAAAACAAAGATGCGGATACCAATGTTTCGTTGATTTACCCCATAAACGGGGGTATAATAGATGCAATACAATATTTTTTAGACACACCAATTCGTGAGTTGGAAAAGGTGGGAATTACATCAGAAATGGCCGCTTCCCTCAAGATATTGGTAGAACCCTACATGAAATACCATCTAGATATGAAAGAATTAAAAAGCGAACGTTTTTTTATGGAACAATAGGAGGTGCTAGGAATGGAAATTACACTGGAAAAGATTGAACTGGTGAAAGACAGAACAGGAGTATCTTACAAAGAAGCAAAGGATGCTTTAGAAAACGCAGGTGGCAGTGTGGTAGATGCCATCATTGCCATTGAAGAAAACATCAATCAGAAAGGCGGAAAACCTTTGGGTGCAAGCGGCGGAGCGGTGGTCGAGAAATTGAAAGAACTCATTAAAAAGGGGAACGTTTCTAAAATTCTCATTAAAAGAGATGGAGAAGTGGTGTTAAATCTACCTGTGAATATTGGGATTTTAGGTACCGTATTGGCACCGATTCCCATTGTGCTGGGTACCATTGCAGCATTGGGTGCAAAGTGTGACATCGAAGTCGTGAAGGATGACGGTACTATTTTAGATGTAAGTGAAATGGCCATGGACACCTTTGAAGATGTGAGAGAAAAAGGTGGAGAAATATTTGACGATGTAAAAAAAAGAGGCGGTGAAGTATATCGCGAAGTGAAGGGAAAAGCTTCGGATGCTTTGGATAAGGTGAATACAAAAATGGACATCGATCTCAGTGATGAAGATGACTTCTTTGAAGATATGGCGGAAGAAGCGGGTGAAGTCAAAGACAAGGTGGTTGACAAGGTGGATGATTTGGCCAAGGATGCCAAGGATGCTTTTGATGACGTTCTCGATGAATTGAACAAAGAAAAATAAAAAAAAGGCAGGTAACATGAAGGAATGAGCTTAGAAGTAACAATGGAAAAAGTGGTGGCTTTGGCCAAAAACCGGGGTTTTGTATATGCAGGTTCAGAAATCTACGGAGGGTTGGCCAATACGTGGGACTACGGTCCCATCGGTGTGGAGTTTAAGAACAATGTAAAAAAAGCATGGTGGAAGCAATTTGTACAGGAAAGCCCCTATAACGTGGGGATTGATGCGGCAATACTCATGAATCCCAAAACGTGGGTGGCGTCAGGTCATGTGGGAGGGTTTGCGGACCCTCTCATCGACTGTAAATCTTGCAAAGCCAGGTTTCGTGCAGACAAGTTGGTAACTGACCATTTGGAATCCCTGGGGACCATGGAGGCTTCCGTGGATGGGTGGCCCAAGGAAAAGTTGGAGGAATACCTCCAACAAGAAAAGGTGGTCTGTCCAGAGTGTGGGAAAATGGATTTTACCGCGATTCGACAGTTCAACCTGATGTTTAAAACCTTCCAAGGAGTTACCGAGGACTCACAAGCAGAGCTTTTCTTGCGTCCGGAAACAGCCCAGGGTATTTTTGTGAATTTTAAGAATGTGGCAAGAACTACACGAAAAAAAATACCTTTTGGGATTGCCCAGGTAGGGAAGTCCTTCCGAAACGAAATAACACCTGGAAATTTTACCTTTCGAACTCGAGAATTTGAACAAATGGAGCTGGAATTTTTTTGTAAGCCCGGCACAGACCTAGAGTGGTTCTCTTATTGGAAAAATTATTGCGTGGAGTTCTTAAATCGGTTGGGAATACGAAGTGAAAATCTCAAACTGAGAGACCATGATCAAGAGGAATTGTCCCATTATAGTAATGCCACTACAGACATTGAGTATCGTTTTCCTTTTGGGTGGGGAGAGCTATGGGGCATTGCGGATCGAACCGATTTTGATTTAAAACAACATATGGAGCATTCTGGTGAGGATCTAAGCTATTTGGACCCGGAAACCAATGAGAAGTATGTGCCTTATTGCATCGAGCCTTCTTTGGGCGCAGACCGAGTGGCCCTGGCATTTTTGTGCGATGCTTACGATGAAGAGGTTCTTCAGGGACCAGATGGAAAGGAAGATACGAGAACCGTTCTTCATTTGCATCCGGCATTGGCCCCATTTAAGGCGGCAGTATTGCCGTTGGCAAAAAAACTGGGAGAAGTTGCGGAGCCTTTTTACCAACAGTTAGCGAAACATTTCATGGTAGATTATGATGTATCTGGATCCATTGGAAAAAGATACCGACGGCAGGATGAAATCGGCACCCCCTTTTGTATTTGCGTTGATTTTGATACATTGGAAGATGGAAGCGTTACCATACGTGATCGGGATACCATGGAGCAAGTACGAATTCCCATGGAAGAAGTGCCGCTCTATATTCAGCAGAGATTACATTTCTAAAGGAGCATTTTAGGCAATGGAACATATCGGTTTGGCATTCTTGCTCACATTGTTTGCGGGTCTTTCCACAGGAATTGGAAGCGCCATCGCTTTTTTTGCCAAAAAAACCAACACTCGATTTCTGGCCATTAGCTTGGGGTTTTCTGCCGGAGTTATGATTTACATTTCCTTTGTGGAAATACTGGTGGATGCCCGGGAGATTTTACAGGAAGAGATGGGTGAACAACCAGGTTATTGGGCTACCTTGGCCGCTTTCTTTGGTGGAATTTTCCTGATTGCCCTGATCGACAAGTTGGTTCCTAGCGATACCAATCCGCATGAAGCCAAATGCATGGATGGTGTGACTCCTTGTGATCACAACAAAAGGGATGAGAACCTGATGCGGACCGGTGTATTTACGGCTCTGGCGGTTGGAATTCATAACTTTCCGGAAGGCTTAGCCGTGTTTATTGCTGCCTCCCAGAGTCCTCAGATTGCCATACCAATCGTAGTGGCCATTGCCATTCATAATATTCCAGAGGGCATTGCAGTATCCGTTCCTATTTATTACGCCACGGGCTCTAAAAAACAAGCCTTTAAGTATTCTTTCCTATCGGGTTTGTCTGAGCCGGTGGGAGCTTTGGTGGGATACCTGATTTTAATGCCATTTATGAACGATACATTATTCGGGATGATTTTTGCCGGCATAGCGGGAATCATGGTGTTTATATCCGTGGATGAACTACTACCTTCCGCTAGGGAGTACGGGGAACACCATTTATCCATTTATGGTTTAATTGTGGGTATGATGATAATGGCCATTAGCATGGGACTATTTTTATAATACCGCTAATGACAGCATATAAGCCCATCTATCGGATAAAAGCAACGCGAAAATTTACGTCTTGAATGGAATGAATGGGGGCGCATAATGAAGGTCAACAGAGAAATCTGTTGACTTTTTTTACTGGTAAAAATATACTATAATAAAATTGTTTGATTATCAAAGTAAATAAGGGGGAAACCATTTTGGGGATTACGATTACAAAAACGGGGAAAGCATTGCCAAGAAAAATTGTCACCAATGACGAGATGGCTGCTTTAGTAGATACGAACCATGACTGGATTGTGGAAAGGACAGGAATCCATCAACGCCATGTTGCGGTAGAGGAATCCAATTTGGAACTGGCATTGAAAGCCTCTGAAGAAGCCTTGATAGGAACGGACCGTAACACGGTGGATTTGGTAATATTTTCCACCATTACACCGGATCGGTTGGTACCATGCATGGGCTCTTTGTTAAAAAGAGAGCTGGGATTGCATCGTGCAGTGGCATTTGATTTAAATGCGGCATGTAGTGGGTTCATTTTTGGTGTTTGGACGGCGGAAGCTTTGATGAAAAGCAATGGATATCAGAAGGCTTTGGTGGTAGGTGCGGAGTGTCTATCTCGAATTACAAACTGGGAAGATCGAGGTACATGTGTATTATTTGGGGATGGAGCCGGAGTCGCTTTACTAGAAGATATACCCAATGAACCGGGCATCTTATCCTCTTATGTCATGAGCTACGATGACCCAAAAGAAGTTCTAGCTTGTGGCATGTTATACCCAAAGACCCCTTTCGAAGGGGAGGGCAGGGAGGAAATCCCGATGCATATTACCATGAATGGCACACAAGTTTTTAAATTTGCGGTGAATGCCATCGGAGAGGTGATGCAGGAAGCCATCCATCGGGCAAATTTAACGTATCAAGACATTGACTTTTTCGTGCCCCATCAAGCGAATATGAGAATTATTCAGTCAGCGGCTCAAAAGACGGGACAGCCTTTGGAAAAATTCCAAATTAGTATAAAAAATACGGGGAATGTTTCATCCGCCAGTGTGCCCATGGCATTAGATGATTTAATGAAGACAGGTAAAATTAAAAAAGGCAATCGCATCATGTTGATGGGGTTTGGTGGAGGTCTTAGCGCAGGAGCTATGATTTATCAGGTATAGCGTACAAAGGGATGAAAGGACAAATACAGATGAACCCAATTTGTCAGTTAATGAATATCGAATACCCCATATTACAGGGAGCTATGGCCAGGATAGCAGATAGCACGCTAGCAGGGGCTGTCAGTGAAGGCGGTGGCTTGGGAATCATCGCTTCCGGTGGAGAGTCTGGGGAGTGGCTTGAACAAGAGATTGACCGTATTCGTCAGATTACCCCTCGCCCATTTGGGGTTAATTTGATGCTGCTCTCTCCCAATCTGGAAGAATTGGTGGATGTGGTTTGCAAGAAAAGAGTACCCATTGTTACAACGGGTGCGGGAAACCCCGGAAAGTATATTGAACGTCTCAAAGAAAATGGGATTCTTGTATTTCCTGTGGTAGCCTCAGTAGCCGTAGCCCTTCGTGTACAGCGAGCTGGTGCAGATGGAGTCATTGGAGAAGGAATGGAAGCCGGAGGGCATATTGGGGAAGTTACTACCATGGCGTTAATTCCACAGCTAAGAGATGCACTAGAAATTCCAGTAATTGCTGCCGGTGGAATCGGAGACGGTAGAGGCGTTGCCGCTGCTTTTATGTTGGGTGCAGTGGGGGTTCAAGTTGGCACGCGGTTCGTCGTGGCGGAAGAGTGTACCGTTTCTATGGCCTATAAAGAGGCCATTATTCAAGCCAAGGACTCAGACACGGTCGCAACCGGAAGAACAACCGGGCATCCGGTTCGAGTTCTGAAGAACAAGTTATCCAGACAAGTGTTAACTCTGGAGAAGAATATGGCAGACCCGGAAGAAATCGCCCAACTATGTACCGGACGTTTGTGGGATGCCGTGCGAAAGGGAGATATGGAAATGGGTTCTGTGATGTCTGGCCAGATAGCGGGATTGGTGCATAAAATACAACCTGCAGCAGAAATTATTCAAGAGATGTTTGAGGAGGCAGAGAAAATATATGAGAATCGCACTACTTTTTGCAGGTCAGGGAGCGCAATATCCGGGAATGGGTCAAGACTTATATGACCATTCGCCGGCAGCGAAAGAAATATTCAATAAGGCAGGAAAAGAAGTAAGGGACTGGTGTTTTCATGGAACCAAAGAGATGTTACGCCAAACCCATATTACTCAACCGGCAATATATACCGTTACCATGGCTGCTTATGAAGCATTTTTGGAGCAATTGTCTACACTGGAGTTGAGCCAGAGAAATCGATTGGAATTGGTGGGAGTGGCAGGATTTAGTTTGGGAGAGTATGCCGCATTAACGGCAGCTGGTACCATAGATTCCTTTGAAAAAGGGTTGGAAATCGTCACAAAAAGAGGAAATATGATGGATTCCGCGGGAAGAGACCATAGAGGAGAACCTCTGGGTGGAATGGTAGCCGCATTTGGTGCAAGAGCGGATATTCTATCTTGTGTGGAAGCCACACGAGAAGAGGGTATTTTGTGTGCTGTCAATTATAATTCCCCCATTCAGACCGTGGTAGCCGGTGATTTTGCGGCACTGGACCGTTTTCAAAACCATTCCAAGGCATATGGTGTGAAGAGCAAAATTTTAAGTGTAGGAACGGCTTTTCATAGCCCTCTCATGGAAAAGGCGGCGGAGGAACTGGAAGTACTGCTTCGATCCATGGAACTGCAACGTCCACGCATTAAAACCATGAGTAATGTTTCTGGAAAAAATTTGATGGAAGGGATATCTCGTGGCGAGGACCCTTCTGAGGAATTGGCAATCATTCTGGGGAAACAAGCGTGTTCTCCCGTATATTGGCAGGAATGCATGGAGTCTTTAGCGGAAGAACAAGCGGAATATTATATTGAAATCGGTCCAGGTACCACACTGAGCGGAATCGCAAAAAAAATTCTGCCCGCTCCTCAAACATTGAACGTTGAGGATTCATCCAGTTTGGAAAAGACCATGGATACATTAATAAGAGAACTAAATAATGAAATGTTAGGAGAAGAAACATGTTAACAGATCAAGTCGCCATTATTACCGGTGGAGTCAGAGGCATCGGCAAAGCCATTGCTTTGGAAATGGTACGGCAAGGAGCCAAAGTGGTACTTTGCTATCGCGGAAATGATGAGGCAGCAAATGAAACTTTGCGGGAGATAGAAGAACTGGGTGGTAATGCACTTTTATTAAAAGGAGATGTCCGCTCTGCTGAGTTTGCGAAAGAGGCCGTGAAAGAGGCCGTAGAACAATACGGTCAAGTAGATATTTTGGTGAATAATGCAGGCATTACCCGGGACAAGTTGCTATTGCGAATGACGGAAGACGACTTTACAGAAGTAATGGATACCAATTTGGTGGGTTCTTTTCAATTTTTAAAAGCTTGCGCTGAAATTATGATGAAAAAAAGATACGGGAGAATCATTAATTTATCCTCCATTGTTGGGGTCATCGGTAATCCGGGACAAATTAATTATAGTGCATCCAAAGCCGGAATTCTGGGTTTGACAAAATCTGCAGCTAAGGAGCTGGGGAAAAGGGGAATCACAGTGAATGCGGTGGCTCCCGGTTTTATTGAAACGGAGATGACAGAAATTCTTTCAGAAGATCAAAAATCACAATTCTTAGAAAAGATACCGGTTGGACGCGTTGGCTTGCCTCAGGAGGTAGCCCATTTGGTAGCATTTTTATCTTCAAAAGAAGCAGGATATATTAGTGGACAAGTAATCGGAATAGATGGAGGAATGTAGGGTGAAAAGAAGAGTAGTTGTCACAGGAATGGGTGCGGTTACGCCCTTGGGAAATAACGTGGAAGACTTTTGGCAAGGCATACGGGAAGGGCGAAATGGCATCGAAGAAATTACGCATTTTGATACTAGCCAACAGAAATGCATTATGGGCGGGGAAGTTAAGGATTTCGAGTACCATGATAAAAGAAGCGCAAAAAGGCTGGATTTATCTTCTCAATATGGGTTGACTGCCGTGATGGAAGCCGTCCAACAAAGCGGCCTGGAAAGTGGAGAAAATGTAGATCCCAAGAGAATGGGGGTATTAGCGGGTACCGGAATCGGAGGAATTACAACGCTGGAAGAAGAAGTAAGAAAATCTACAGAAAAAGGGGTTTCCCGAGTATCTGCCTTGCTGGTTCCCATGGTGATTCCCAATATTCTGGCTGGAAATATAGCCATTGCCATGAAAGCCAAGGCCGGCTGCTTAGGCTTGGTTACTGCTTGTGCGGCAGGCACTCATTCGATAGGGGAAGCATATCGTCAGATTCAACATGGTTATGCGGATGTGATGATTGCAGGTGCGGCAGAAGCCGCCTTTGCGCCAGTATGTTTTTCTGGATTCGCCAATATGACGGCCATTTCTTCTCGAAAAGACCCAAATCGTTGTTCCACACCTTTTGATAAAGAGAGAGATGGATTTGTGATGGGAGAGGGTGCCGGATTTCTAATTTTGGAGGATTATCAACATGCGGTAGACCGAAATGCCACGATATACGGAGAAATCGCAGGATATGGATCTACTTGCGATGCGTATCATCTAACCTCTCCTTCGCCAGACGGAGAAGGGGCAAAGGATGCCATGCTATTAGCCTTGCAGGACGCCGAAATTGGATCTCAAGATATAGATTATATCAATGCCCATGGTACGGGAACACCCTACAATGATCTTTTTGAAACCATTGCCATTAAGAGTGTTTTTGGGGCCAATACAAAAGTACCCATCAGTTCTACAAAGAGTATGACAGGACACTTGTTGGGTGCCGCCGGTGCCATTGAAGGAATTGTTTGTCTCAAGGCTTTGGCGGATGAATTTATTCCGGCTACCATTAACTTGGATGTACCGGACCCGGAGCTGGATTTGGATTATGTACCTCATGAAGGAAGAAGAGAGAAACTTTCATACGTAATGTCCAATTCATTGGGCTTTGGTGGTCACAATGGAACGCTAATATTTAAGAAATTTGAGGATTAACATATGATAATGAATCGAGAAGATATACAACAAATTATACCCCACAGACCACCATTCCTTCTTATTGACCAAGTAATAGAAATGGTGGAGGGAGAGTCTATTATTGCAAAAAAATTCGTGCAGGAAGAGGAGTACTACTTTGAAGGCCATTTTCCCCAAGAAAAGGTGATGCCTGGAGTTTTGATTGTGGAATCCTTGGCACAAGCCGGAGCAGTGGCCATTCTTTCTATGGAAAAGAACCGAGGAAAAATCGCATATTTTGGAGGAATCAAGGCGGCCAAATTTCGACAAAAGGTGGTGCCTGGAGATGTGTTGACTCTGCATTTGACCATTCAGCGGTTGCGTGACCGAGCAGGAACGGGAATTGGCAAAGCTTACCGTGATGATCAATTGGTTTGTGAGTGTGAGATTTTGTTTGCCATAGGGACCAACAAGGAGTAAGCCGTGGATAAAATTGACCGAATCAATCAAACATTGGTACAGTTGTTTAATTTGGTATTGAAATTAGAAGAGAAGGCTCTCAAGGAGTCTACGTTTCGAAATTTGTCTATTACAGAAGTTCATACATTAGCGGCCATTACAGAGAATCAAACCAAGACCATGACTCAAGTGGCCAATGAGCTTGGAATCAGCGTAAGCACATTAACAACAGCCATCAACCGATTGGTACAAAAAGGATATGTACATCGTTTTCGTGTGGAAGAAGATCGACGCATTGTTAAGATTCAATTGACGGAATCCGGAAAATCGGCGCTGAGGGAACATGAAGCATTTCACATAGCTATGGTTAGCGATGCCCTAAAAACACTGTCTCCGGAAGAAATAGAACGATTTTCTGGCACTATGGATGGTCTGATGTCCTTCTTAATGATTCGTAAAACCAGGGAGGAGTTTGGATCCTATCCACAGAAATTAAACGCTTTGCAACTGGGTGATTTGGACATTCCAGTCCCGCTGTTTCAAGGAGCCATGGGGAT
>CALFUG010000136.1 GCA_937928455.1 uncultured Clostridia bacterium | reverse complement strand
CATGCATACTCTTGACCACATAATCCATCATGGGCTTAGTCAATCCGGGATATACGCCAATCCAAAACGCATCTTCCAAAACAATATTTGTATTCTCCAGGCTTCCTATCGTCCGATAATAGTCCGGATTATCCCGAATGTTATCAAAGCAAGGATGCAATGTAATATTTCCTGCGAAGAGCATTCTCGTCTGAATGTTCTTACCCTCTAAATATTGAACCAACCCATTTCTATCAACGGAATTTTTACAAGTCATCAAGAATCCAAACCAACTGGGATCCGAATCTTTCTCTGCTTCTGGAAGAATCAAGTACTTGTCTAGTGAATACTCCAGGAGTTTCTCCTTAAGATACTTGAAATTCTCTTTTCTTCTTTTCACGAATTCCGGGAGTTTTTCTAGCTGTGGCACACCTATAGCCGCTTGTAGATCTGTAGCTTTTAAATTGTATCCGAAATGAGAATATACATATTTATGGTCATATCCCAACGGCAACTTCCCATACTGGCGGTCAAACCGATGGCCGCAAGTATTGTCCAGGCCTGAAGGACAGGTACAATCTCTTCCCCAATCTCGCATGGACAGAATAATCTTGCTCAGCAAATCGTCATTCGTATATACGGCCCCACCTTCACCGGTAGTCATATGGTGGGGTGGATAAAAACTGGAAGTACCAATGTCTCCAAACGTACCCGTATACTGGAAATCATCCCCATATTTATATTGACTGCCCAAAGCATCACAATTATCCTCAATTAACCATAAATCATTTTGAACACAAAAATCTTTCACTTTCGAAATATTAAAAGGATTTCCCAGTGTATGCGCCAACATAACTGCCTTTGTTTTTTCGGACAAGGCGCTTTCCATCTGATCCACATCAATATTGTATTGCGGTATAGTGATGTCTACAAAAACCGGTACTGCACCATATTGGAAAATTGGAGCAACTGTAGTCGGAAATCCTGCTGCTACAGTAATGATTTCATCTCCGCGGCCTAATGCTCTATCTCCTAGCAACGGTGAAGTTAGGGCCATTATTGCAAGTAAGTTGGCGGAAGAACCGGAATTAACAAAGAAAGCATGCTTCACTTTCAAGAACTCTGCCAGTTTCTTTTCAAATGTGTTGGTGTACTTGCCTGAGGTCAGCCAGAAATCAAGTGAGCTATCCACTAGAGATGTCATCTCACTGGCATCGTAAACACGACCGGAATAACTGATATGATCCCCTTCTACATAT
>CALFUG010000135.1 GCA_937928455.1 uncultured Clostridia bacterium | reverse complement strand
TTCCCCATCTGGAATCTTCCCTTGAAGCATCCGGTGAATGCGGCTTACGAGGCGGCTACCGTAGATTTGAAGGATGTGAATATGATTGATAATTTTCACCTGGAGGCTTACGGAGAAACCGCAGTAAACTATAACCGGGACCTGGAAGTTTTCCCTGTTGTAAAGCGAATAATCGAAAAAATTACCGGACAGGAATCCGAATATAAATCTCCCACGGACATGGGCGTGAATCGAGCGGGATTCGGCATTATTGATGATGATGTATGTAAGAGAGCGGCCGAGCAAGAAGTGATTCGGCGATATATCATCGCCAAGTGCGACTATAAAAAGGGGAAAATATCAGAGGACGCCGTCAGCCGTTCCAAATTGCTGATGGACGATATGAACCTGAAGGTGGAAGATCGGGGGGTGGTATTGCCGGCCAGAGAATATGCGGAACACAAACGTAATTGTGACCAACGATATGAGAATGTGGTAGTGATGGCCATGGAATTGTCGGATGGGTCTATGGTGACGGGGCGTAGCTCACGAAGAATGGTGGCAGCGGCCGCCTGTGTGCTGAATGCCATCAAGAAATTGGCCAATATTGGGGATGATATCCCGCTGATTTCCCCCATCATACTGGAATCGATTCAGCACTTGAAAACAGAAATATTATCCCAGGACCGAAGTAGTTTGAACCTGGAGGAGATCCTCGGTGCTCTGGTGATATCTTCCCATACCAATCCGGCGGCGGAGCTGGCGGCCCAGAAGTTAGGTGAAGTTCGGAGTCTTCGCGCTCATTGTACCGCCATTCTGAGCGATCGTGATGAGCAAACTCTTCGAGCCTTGGGAGTGGATGTGACCAGTGATCCGGAGTATGTGACCACCAACTTGTATTTTTCCTAGAAGGAAATGATAAATCAGGAGCGCCCATGAAAAAAGAGAAACTGGTCTGTATCGGAAACAGCATCACCAATGGATTTCCCTTGAAACGAAGCCAGAGTTTTCCTGCGCTGATTCGGGAAGCCACCGGCTGGGAGGTGATCAACAAAGGCAACAATGGAGAAACCACGGAACAGGTATTGGAACGATTTCCCAAGGACGTGCTGGCCCATGGTCCGAACCGTGTGACCATATTGACAGGGACCAATGATTTTATCTTTCAACGGGACACAGTGGAGGGTGCTTTCCATAAGATAAAAAGGATGGTGTCGTTATCCCGGGAGAACGGCATACAGGTCCTTTTAATGACACCGATTCCAACGGTACCGGAAATGGCTCGAGAAGCTTGGATGAGTACGGCAAATGTAGACTATTTTGAAGTGAATCGGAAGCTACAAGAGTTGGGGAAGAAAATTCTCGCTTATGGTGCGGAAGAGAATTCGTCGGAGATTATTTGTCTGGATTTATCTGCCCCCTATGAAGAATATATGAAGAACACCAACCCTGTCAGAGCATACCATGATGGATTGCATCCCACTGTGGAGGGGCAGGAATTTTTAGCCCGGCTAATCCTGGAGAAATGGGTGAATATATAGCGGGGTCTCTTTCTTTTTTTGACAAGAAATAGTAAACTATAGAATAAGTGAGTGTGATGGGTGGTTCCATAGGAAGTTGGAAGGAAAGGGTGTTGTTATGATAAAGCGGACAAAATGGTGGTTGGCCATTTTTCTTCTGTGCCTGTTACCCCTTGCGGGATGTGGGCAAGATAACCAAGTCCGTACAGAAACTATCATTTTCCCCACCGCCGGAGAGTATGCGTCGGTGATTTTTAATGTGCCGGAAACTTGGATTAATGATATGAACCACATTACCGACGATCCCACGGCGGGCCCCTCGGGGTATTTGGCATTTGGCCAGGAAGAAGAGTGGTATGCAGGAACCCGTCCGGTTCATTTGACGGCAGAAATGCAAAATCTACTGATGGGTTATTTCAGTGGGCGACCTTCGGACTACAAGCTGGATCAAGTGGATTGGACGACTTTTTTGGGGGAATATTTGTTGGAACTCCATCCGGAAGCCAAGGACTTGGTGGTGGAAGAAATGGAAGCGCCGGAAACCGGCCTTTGGGAAGTGGGTTATACGGCCACCTTCTCATGGGAGGGGGAAAGCTATCGGTATGGCTTTGGCATCGGAACTCAAATCTATTGCTTGTGGGGGCATAAAGAAGACTTACCCCCGGAATTGTTGCAGAAAATTTTATTTTCCTTACGACTTTCCGAAGATCCGGAGAATGTGATGGGGAAATATGCGGTGCAGGAATTTTCCGGAGATTGGGACAAGGAAACGAGGGTCCTTTTGGAAACCATGCTCAAAGACCACATCGCCATGGATCTTCCCATTCAACGAACCATTATTGGTTACAAGATTCATTCCATGGAACCAAAAGTTCCGGCTCATGATATTCCCCAAAGCCTCAACAATATCATTCCTTACCCGGACCAGGTACCTTGGGACATAATCTATCCCTCGGTGCGAGTATACCAGGTGGATTATGAACTGATTCCTTATCGACCGGAGCAGTATATGGACTTTGCTGGCGGAGATTTTCAGTTAACGGAGGAAGGAAACAAAAGATACACCAAACGATATGCGGTGTTTGCAGAAAACAACTTTGTGGATCACGAAGATTTAAGCAAGCTATATTTTCTCGGGTTCATTTCCCCCTCGGATCTGGCAGAGATCGGGATGGATGCCAGTGTGCTGAAGCTGGCGGATCGATGGTTTGAAGATACCATTGTTGCCTATGCGGAGGTGATTCATGGAACTCCCTATGTGGGGGATGCTATGAAGGTGGGGAGTTTGATTATGTCCCTTCCCTTCCACGAAACCATTAATACGGAAGAAGGAACCTTTGCAGAAAAAGCCCTGGCCATTCAAACGGAGCAAGAGCCTTACGGGATTGTGGTGAATTATTGGTTGGAGGCACCGTTATATGACCAAACGGGTTTATCCTCCCGGGTTTGGAATCGGGACGCAGATCCCTTTCCGGAAGCGGACTTGAACCCATATATCAAACGTCAGGTGTACCGCAACATGGGATATATTTTTTCCGGAGTTCAAAATGTCACCTATGTGACCATTCATGTATGGACCCAGCCAGGAGATGAGGATGAGACTTTTGTTCGTACCACACTGAGAGGGCAGCGAGATGATTTTCCGGAGGTAGTCTATGATATCCCATAGCATGTTTCGGTTTGATGGACAAGTAGCTTTGGTAACCGGTGCAGGTAACCGGGAGGGGATTGGTTTTGCCACGGCTAGAATTTTGGGTCAATTGGGAGCACAGGTGGCTTTGGTCGCCACCACGGATAGAATATATGATCGGGCGGAAGAACTGGAGTCTCTGGGGATCGCTGCCAAGGGATATATTGCAGACTTGATGAAGGAAGAAGAAGTGGAAGGATTGGTTCAACAAATCCTTCGGGATTTTTCCGGGATTCATGTGCTGATTAATAACGCGGGGATGACCCAGGTGGGCCAACCGGAAAGCTTTACGGATTTTCTTCATACCT
>CALFUG010000134.1 GCA_937928455.1 uncultured Clostridia bacterium | reverse complement strand
GTGGCCATTCCGACAGCAATTCCGTTGGAACCGTTCACCAACAGATTGGGGAAACGAGAAGGCAGAACCGTGGGTTCCACTTCTTCTTCGTCAAAGTTGGGCATGAAGTCTACGGTTTCCTTGTCGATATCCCGAAGCATTTGAAGCGCCAACGGCGTCATTCGAGCTTCCGTATATCGCATGGCCGCCGCGCCGTCTCCATCTACAGAACCGAAGTTGCCGTGGCCATCCACCAACATATATCGGATGGAAAAGTCTTGCGCCATACGAACCATGGCATCATATATGGAGCTGTCTCCGTGGGGATGGAACTTACCCATAACCTCTCCCACGATACGGGCGGATTTTTTATGGGGTTTGTCCGGTGTAACACCCAGCTCGTTCATTCCATAAAGAATTCGACGATGGACCGGCTTCAGACCATCCCGAACATCCGGCAAGGCTCTCCCGACGATAACGCTCATCGCATAATCGATATAGGAGTCCTTCATCTCGTCATGAATTTCACTTTGTATCAGTTTGGTATCTTCAATCAAATTTGCCATGGGGCTCCTCCTTAAATGTCAATGGTGGCGTAGCGTGCGTTTTCTTCAATAAACTTCTTTCGAGGCGCCACCTTATCCCCCATGAGAGTGGTAAATATTTCATCTGCCGCTGCCACATCTTCCAGGGTGATTTGTTTCAGGATTCGGTTGGAATAGTCCATGGTGGTTTCCCATAGCTGGTGGAAATCCATTTCTCCCAAACCCTTGTATCGTTGGATGTCCGCTTTGCCCGGTTTGTCGGCCAAAGATGCCATCAATTTTTCTTGCTCTTTTTCACTGTAAGTATAATGAATCTCCTTGCCCTTCTTCACCTGATACAGGGGGGGCTGTGCCGCATACACAAACCCGCCCTCAATGAGGGGCGTCATGTAGCGATAGAAAAAGGTAAGCAGCAGGGTCCTGATATGCGCCCCGTCCACGTCCGCATCGGTCATAATAATAATCTTGTGATAACGAAGCTTGTTGATATCAAAGTCCGTTCCCACACCACAACCGAAAGCGGTAATCATATTCTTAATTTCATCAGAATTTAAGATTTTTTCCAGACGGGCCTTTTCTACATTGAGGATTTTCCCTCGAAGAGGAAGAATGGCTTGTCGCACCCGGTCTCTACCTTGCTTGGCACTGCCGCCGGCAGAATCTCCCTCTACTAGAAAGATTTCGGACAAAGCGGGATCCTTCTCCTGGCAATCTGCCAATTTCCCCGGCAGAGAGCTGTCATCCAATACACCCTTTCGGCGCGTTAGCTCCCGGGCCTTTCGTGCCGCTTCTCTGGCACGAGCTGCCCGCAAACATTTATCCAAAATCACCCGAGCCTGGGTGGGATTTTCTTCCAGGAACGCCGATAAATTCTCGTTGGCGGAAGTTTCCACAAAGCCTCGCATTTCACTATTTCCCAGCTTGCTCTTGGTTTGTCCTTCAAATTGAGGAGAGGTGAGCTTCACGGAAACGATGGCGGTTAATCCTTCCCGTACGTCTTCTCCCGACAAAGCTTCTTCATTTTCCTTCAAGAATTTATTCTTTCGGGCATAATCATTGAACACACGGGTCAAGGCGGATTTAAACCCGATCATATGGGTGCCGCCCTCTGTGGTGTTAATGTTGTTGGCATAGCATAATATGAGTTCGTTGTATCGGTCCGTGTACTGCATGGCGATTTCTACTTCCATGTCTTTTTTGGACACTTCAAAATAGATGATGTCCGGATGAATCACCTCTTTGTTTTGGTTTTGATGCTTCACGAACTCCCGGATGCCTCCCTCGTAATGGAAGACCACCTGCTTCTTCTTTCCTTCTCTCTCATCCTTCAGGGTGATTTTCACACCTTTGTTGAGAAATGCCATTTCCCGCAACCGGAATTCCAATGTGGAAAAATCGTAGTCCACCTCGTCGAAAATCTCCGGGTCCGGCCAAAATGTGGTACGGGATCCTGTTTTCTTGGATTCCCCGATTTCTTTTAATGCACACGTGGTTTTCCCGCGGCTGTAGCTCTGATAATATACTTTGCCGTTTCGACGGATTTCTACCTCCATCTTGGTGGACAATGCATTCACTACGGAAGCCCCCACTCCATGAAGACCGCCGGATACTTTGTATCCCGAACCGCCGAATTTTCCCCCTGCATGAAGAACGGTGTGGATAACCTCTACCGCCGGAATTCCTAGCTTGGGATGTTTATCCACCGGCATTCCTCTCCCGTCGTCCTCTACCATCACCGAATTGTCCGCTTGAATCACAATATTTATGTGTTTACAATACCCGGCCAGTGCTTCATCCACCGAGTTGTCTACGATTTCATAGACCAAATGATGAAGGCCTCTGGGGCCGGTGGAGCCAATATACATACCGGGGCGTTTTCGCACCGGTTCCAAGCCTTCCAAGACTTGAATCTGCTCCGCATTATACTGCTGTTGCTCTGTATTGGGTGTCATACATTCATCTCCTTTAATCCCTGGGTCGATTTCCTAGCATACACTAGATATTGTACTCCAAAACCGGCTCCATTACAAGGATATTTGGCCAAAACGTCTCCCGGAATGGCCCGCGCTTCTTTCGGGCCTCAAAACGGCCATTTCCTGGGTTAAAACAAGGGATTTTCCGCATATATATGCTCACCAAAAAAGGCGGGTTTTCCCGCCTTTGTCGTCAAATGTCGATACCCACAACATTTCGAGGTGCTCTTCTTCCCAAAATTTCCGTTTTTTTCTTACATTTGCCCCG
>CALFUG010000133.1 GCA_937928455.1 uncultured Clostridia bacterium | reverse complement strand
GGTTCCAATCTGGTTGACTTTAATCAAAACCGAATTGGCCGCCTTCTCTCGGATTCCTCTTCTGAGGCGCTCCGTATTGGTCACAAAAAGATCGTCTCCAACGAGCTGTATCTTTTTCCCCAGCCGTCCGGTCATAGCCGCCCATCCTTCCCAGTCGTCTTCGGAAAGTCCATCTTCAATAGACAGGATCGGGTATTTTTCAATCAGCATCTCATAGTATCCAATCATTTCCTCCGCCGTTTTATTTAACCCTTCTCCTGTCAGGCGATATACTTTTGCTGTTTCATCATACATTTCTGTCGCTGCCACATCCAAGGCAAGGCCAACATCCCGGCCCGGGAAATAGCCGGCTTTTTCAATCGCTTCCATAATCATGCGGATTGCCTCTTCATTGGAAGACAAGTCCGGAGCAAAACCACCCTCATCTCCGACAGCGGTACCCAAGCCCCTGGCCTTTAACACCGCTTTTAATGAATGTAATATCTCCGCACCCATGCTAAGACCTTCCCGGAAGTTTTTTGCTCCAATGGGCATCACCATAAATTCCTGGATGTCAAGATTGTTATCAGCATGCTGTCCGCCATTGAGAATGTTCATCATCGGTGTGGGCAGCAATTTCCCGTTGACTCCACCAATATACTGAAAAAGGGGGAGCCCGAGAGCACTTGCTCCCGCATGTGCAGCGGCAAGTGATACGGCAAGTATCGCATTCGCACCCAGTCTGCTTTTGTTTGGTGTTCCGTCGAGTTCGATCAGAAGCTGGTCCAACCCGGTTTGATCAAAGATATTCCACCCTATGATTTCCGGTGCGATAATTTCATTAACGTGGTCGACTGCATCGCATACACCCTTGCCGAAATATCGTCCCTGATCTTTGTCCCGCAGTTCAGCGGCTTCAAATGCCCCGGTTGAAGCGCCCGATGGCACGATCGCCTTTCCCATCGAACCATCCTCCAGATAGATTTCGACTTCTACCGTCGGGTTTCCTCTTGAATCAAGCACTTCCCTTGCAACCACATCTTCGATATAGCACATATTGCAACCTCCTAAAAATTTACGATTTGTATAAAATCTTCCGGAATCAGGCTCGCTCCTCCTACTAGGGCTCCGTCAATCTCCGGCATATTCATTAATTCCGTGGCATTTTCCGGCTTTACACTTCCGCCGTATTGGATGCGAACCCGGTCTGCGACCCGATCGTTGTAATGCCTTGTCAGAACATCCCGGATATGTCCGCACATTTCATCCGCCTGCTCCCGTGTTGCATTCACGC
>CALFUG010000132.1 GCA_937928455.1 uncultured Clostridia bacterium | reverse complement strand
CTCAAAGAAGAGGAGGCCATTACGGAAGATGTAATCCGTATCGCCCATCGATTGGGACAGATGGTGATTGCGGAGGGAGTAGAGCACGAAATCCAGTTGGATTATCTCCGGAAATCTCTATGCGATAAGGTACAGGGATTTCTGATCAGCAAACCTCTTGTGGAGGAGGAGGCAATTGGCTTTTTAAAAAAATGAAGCCAGTTGTGATAGAATAAATACTCTGTTAATAATTTGCCTCCCTTCTTTTTATATAGTAGAATGAGAAAGTGTAGAAAATGCAGCCTTGTAAGGGGATGGCAAAATGGACCAACTGAATCGACAAAGTTTCCAACGGGTGTTGGGCCGTACGGATGTGATGGCCTTGTCCATCGGAACCATAATTGGATGGGGATGGGTTGCTTTGACAGGATCCTGGATTACCACCGGTGGTGTGATGGGCTCCGCCATAGCTTTCCTGATTGGTGCATTCATATTTGTGTTAATCGGAAATATATATGCAGAGTTAGCCGCTTCTTTGCCCGTGGCGGGCGGAGAAATCGCCTTTTCGTATCGGGCCATGGGGCATAATGTGGCCGTATTTGTGGGTTGGACCATTGTTTTTGCATATATTGGTGTGGCAGCTTGGGAAGGAATTGCTCTTTCTGCTGCCTTGAGTTATCTTTTTCCGGCCATTGTGTTTCCCTGGAAAATAGTCGGCGTAATGGGTGCCATTGGTATTGCAGCACTAAATTATGTGGGGATACGCCCTACCAGCATCTTCCAAGTAGTGATTACTTCCGGAATGATGTTGGTGGGGTTTCTTTTTTTCTATTCAGGGATGGCCTTCGGTGACTTGAAAAACATGGAACCTTTGTTTACAGATAATGTGGGGATATTCTCGGTACTGCTCATCGTCCCCTCCATGTTAATTGGATTTGACATTATCCCTCAGTTTGCAGAAGAGATGAACATTGTTCCGAAGCAAATCGGACGACTTCTGATTTTGTCCATCGTAATGTGTTCCGTATGGTATATACTCATCATACTGGGAGCCGGTTTCGCCGCGCCGTTGGAAGTACGTAGTTCCGGCGTAGTTCCGGTTGCAGATGCCATGGCCTATTGCATGAAGTCGCCCTTTTTTGGTCAAGTTATCATTTTGGGGGGCATCCTCGGAATTTTTACCAGTTGGAACGGGTTTATGGTGGCATCCACCCGACTCTTATTTGCCATGGGACGGGCGAAAATGATTGCGCCTGTTTTTGGTCGTCTTCACGGAAAGCATGGTTCACCAACATATGCCATATGGTTAGTGGGAAGTGTTTGTGCCATTGCGCCACTGTTTGGGCAAAAGGCTCTGCTTTGGCTTGTGAATATTAGCGCTTTTGAAGCGGTGATATCTTATCTGTTTGTGAGTATTTCATTTTTGGTGTTGAGATATCGGGAGCCTTCATTGGAAAGGCCTTATCGGTTTTCGAAAGGCGCTGTTTTATCATATTTGGTGATTATTTGCTTGTTGGTTTTGTTAATTCTCTATTCCCCAATGGGGTTGAACTTATTAAAATGGCCTCATGAGTGGTTGATACTCTTGTTGTGGTATGCTTTAGGAGGCCTCATGGTGATTTATGCAAGAATCAAGTACCCTCATATTACCAATGGGGAGCGTGAAACATTAATTTTCGGGGAGAGCTATCGTAGGAATGTATAAGAGAGTATTGCTAATTTTAGGCATCACCTTATTGGTGGTTTTGGGGTTCCACACATATCACAAGAACATTTCTTCCTCTGATCCATGGAAGGGGGTGGATTTATATGGAAAACTGTCTCAAGAGCAACTGGAATGGTTGGAAAATGAGGACGGGTTTCGCATAGGATTTAGCGATTCTTTGGCTCCTCAAATCCAAAAGGGAGAAGCGAATTCTCCAGAAGGGATTTTGGTAGACTATATCGATTTCTTGGTGGAGCCGCTAGGGGTGGAAGTAGAATATATCCCGGTGTTAAATGATGAAGCCGAGGAGATGCTACGGTCTGGAGAACTAGATGGAATGCTAACTGTGTCCACCGGGGAGCTTCCAAATGATTTGGTATATTCTTCCCCCATACTTCCAGCGAAAGGTGCACTTTTTTTGAAAAGCGCCCTTTTGAAAAAGGAAAGCAAGGTAGCATTCCAAGAGGCACATTTTATAGTCACGGATGATCAACCGCTCATATTGGAGAGAACAAACATAAGGGAGATGAGTGAAATCACCCGGGTGAAATCTGTAGAGGAAGGCATGAATCTATTAAAAACCGGGCAATATGGGGGGATTTTTGGAAATGAAATAGCTCTATACCATCATTTGGTGAGAGAAAAGATGGAAACAGAGTACGAGAAGTATCCAACGTATACATACGAAAAGAATGTGGTGCTTATGACAGAAAAGGGCACACCGGCTTCGGAGGCTCTCATGGCTGCCGTCTACTATCTGGATCGGGAACAAGTGATTCCAGCATTACAGCTCAAGTGGTATGGAATTTCCTATGAGCTCCATGAGGCCACTACCTTTGGTAACATCGGAATTCTGCTGTTTATTATGGTGGCAGGTGTATTGTTTGTATTCTTCCTTTTCTATTACTCTAACAAAAGTCTGTATGAAGAGTTGTCGGAGCGAATGGAAATGGTTAAACTCAGTCGAAACGAGCTCCAGGCAACATTTGATGGAGTAGATTATCTGATGGCTGAGATAGATGAAGAGGGCCGAGTAGGAAACATGAACCGGGCTTTTGAGAATTATGTGGGTTTGCACCGAAGCCAGATTCGGAGAGAGGATATCAAAGTTGTGATGGGGTTAAACCCATCGGCTACCGAGAAGCTCCAGAAAGCCATCGAGGAAACTTTTGGAAAGGAAAACACTCAGCAGTTGGAGATTATAGAGGGACGGAAGATACTGGAATTTCGATTGTTCCCCATCAAGGATTCTCGAGAACGGGTCTTAAAGTTATTGATGATGGTAGTGGATGTCACCGCCCAACGAAGTGCAGAACGGCAGATGATTCAGGACAATAAAATGATTGCCATTGGCCAATTGGCTGCAGGGGTGGCCCACGAGTTGAGGAACCCGTTGGGAATCATTCGAAACTACTGCTTTCTACTAAAAAATGCGGGGAAAGACAACCCGGAAATTGCAGTGAAAGCCACGGAATCCATTGAAAAATCTGTGGAGAGAGCCGGGAAAATAATTGAAAATTTGCTGAACTTCTCACGAAGTGGAGAAAAGAAACTGGAAGAGGTGGATGTGAAGGAGGAAATGGAAGGCATCCTTGCCTTCTACGAAAAGAGTTTGCAAGCCAGAGACATTCGTTTACATTTGCGATGTGAATCCGGGGTGATGTTGCGCATCGTTCCCGAATCTTTGGAGATGATGTTAATGAATTTAATTAGCAATGCGGCAGATTCCATTTCACAAAGTGGGAACATATATATGGAAGCCCGGGAAGAAACAGGGCAGATAATTCTCGAGGTGAGAGATGACGGAGAGGGTATTCCGGAAGAAATTAGAGGGGATATATTTAACCCGTTTTTTACCACGAAGGGACACAACGAAGGAAATGGACTGGGGCTCTATCTGGTGTATAATGAAGTAATGAAAATGAGTGGAACCATAGAAGTAGAATCCGAACCGGGTGTTGAAACCGTTTTTCGAGTATTGTTTTCAAAAGTAGGAGGGTGAAGAATTTGACAGCAAGGTCTAATGAAAAGTTTAGAATTTTAGTGGTGGATGATGAGCCGGAATATTGCGATGTGATGAAAATGATTTTCAATTCCCATGGATATTCGGTGGAAATCAGCACCAATGGCGTGGAGGCATTGAAAAAAATCAAGGCCCAAAGGTTTGATCTGGTGTTAACGGACCTTATGATGCCTCAAATGGATGGCACCGAATTACTGAAACAAATAAAGAGTGATTATCCGGAGACACAAGTCATTCTCATGACGGCGTACGGTACGATTGAAAATGCGGTTGACACCATGAAAATGGGAGCCTACACATACGTTACCAAAGGGGACAATCCGGAGAAGCTTATTACAGAAATCCGGTTATTAGAAGAAAATATAACACGACAAACTGAGGGGGCGGAGAGTACTCCCGTGGTTCAGAATCAAGGCCAAATCGGCAGTTTTCTAATAGAAACCAACAGCAGTAAATTTAGAACGGTTTTGGATATGGCGAGGAAAGCTGCAAAGAGCAATGCCAATATCCTCATTTTGGGAGAATCGGGAGCCGGTAAAGAAGTTCTAGCCAAATACATACATGACCATAGTAGCAGAAGGAATAAGCGATTTGTGAATTTGAATTGTCATTCCATTCCGGAAACCATGTTAGAATCCGAATTGTTCGGTCATGAAAAAGGGTCCTTCACGGGTGCTTTAGGAACACGGATCGGCAGAATCGAAAGTGCAGACTACGGCACACTGTTTCTGGATGAGATAGGGGGGACATCGATTTCTCTTCAGACCAAGCTTTTGAAGGTGATTGAAAACAAAACCATAAGCCGAATTGGAAGTAATCATGAAATTCCCGTAGATTTTCGACTGATTACTGCCACTAACAATCAATTGGAGGATGATATCCGAAAAGAAAAGTTTCGGGAGGATTTGTTTTACCGAATTAGTACCATCGTCATTAAGGCACCTGCTTTACGTGAGAGAAAAGAAGACTTGCCGTTACTTATAAACTATTTTTTGGGAAAAAACCAAAAGGAAGCAGGAAAGAATCCCGTCCGAATTAGCGAAGATGTTATGGAGAAGTTAATGGAATATGATTACCCGGGAAATATCAGAGAGCTAAAAAACATTATCGACCGGTTGATGATTTTTTCGGAGAATGGAGAAACACCTAGTCCGGATGGTTTATTCCTTCAGCCTAGTGAAATGGGAGTATGTGTGGGGTATGATGAAAAAACACTCAGAGAGGTTCGAAAGGTGATGGAGAGCAAATATATCCAGA
>CALFUG010000131.1 GCA_937928455.1 uncultured Clostridia bacterium | reverse complement strand
TCAAAATCAAGAATTTTTGCTATTCAGTCATCAGAAGTCCACTAGCAAACAACAAACCCTTGACATTCCAAGGGTTTTGCGTCATTTTTCTTATTCCCATTCTATTGTTCCGGGAGGTTTGGGCGTAATGTCGTAGACCACTCGGTTGACCCCCTCCACCTCTTCGGCGATGCGGCAGGCAATCTTTCGCAGTAACGGATATGGCAGCTCCGCAATCTCTGCACTCATGGCGTCGCTGGATTGCACGGCCCGCAAGCAAATCACCTGTTCAAAGGTTCGTTTTCCGTCTTTCACACCGGTGGATTTGGCATCCGGCTCCAGTGCAAAGTACTGCCAGATTTCCCGGTCTAGCCCCGCCAGCCCAATTTCTTCCCGAAAGATGGCGTCCGCTTCCCGAACCATAGTGAGCCGCTCTCTGGTAATGGCTCCGATGACTCGAACTCCCAATCCGGGCCCCGGGAAAGGTTGCCTCCATACCTGCTCTTTGGGTAGTCCAAGGGCTTCTCCTACTTTGCGCACTTCATCCTTGAAGAGCCACTTCACCGGCTCTACCAACTGAAACTCCATGTCTTCCGGAAGGCCCCCCACATTATGATGGGACTTCACCACGCCTTTGTTGGAAATACTCTCAATGATATCCGGATAAATGGTACCCTGAACCAGATATGGAATCTTTCCCAGCTTTCCGGATTCCTCTTCAAACACTCGAATGAATTCCTCTCCGATAATCTTTCTCTTTTGCTCTGGGTCCGCCACTCCTTCCAGCTTGGATAAGAAACGGTCTTGTGCTTGCACTGTAATTAGATTCATACCGAACTGTTTGGCAAAAATCTCCTGTACCAGCTCCGGCTCTCCTTTTCGCATCAGACCGTGATCCACAAACACACAGACCAGCTGCTCTCCCACCGCTTTATGGACCAATGCGGCACACACTGCACTATCCACACCCCCGGAAAGAGCACAAAGTATTTTATCCGGCCCCACTTGTTTTCGAATCTTTTCCACTTCGTCCTGGATGAACAATTCCATGGTCCAATCCTGGCGAAAACCTTGCGTTTTCAGAAGCTCTATCAAGGAATCCTCGTCCATATTTCCCACACGGCATTGTACCGGGATTTCCATTTTTTCCAAGTACTCTCGTTCCCATTCTGTCAAAGGTTCCTCTTCTTCGCCAATGACCCATATGGCGTGGTCCTGACTACAATCCCGATTCATGTCAAAAAGAAGCACCTCACAATAGACTCCTGCGTTGCGGGCAATCTTTGCCTCTCGCTGGTTGTTGTGGGCGCCTTTGTCCAATATAATGAGCTTTTGTCTCTCCATCAACCCTGTCTCCTCCTTTTCTTAATAGATGAATTGTACCATCCGAAGGAGTCTTTGTAAATCCAGGGGCTCGGAGAGTTTTTCGAACACATGTATTGAACTTATGTTCTTTTCTTGATATAATATTCCCATAGTAATGCCATGACATGGAAGGAGACAAGATGGAGCCGCAAATTTTGGAGAAACTGACCTTGCTGGCAGAAGGTGCCAAGTATGATGTGTCCTGTTCCAGTAGTGGAGTGGGCCGTCGCAATCAAGGCGGGTTGGGCAGTGCCAGCAGCGCCGGTATTTGTCATAGTTGGTCCAGAGACGGCCGTTGCATCTCTTTATTAAAAGTGCTCCTTTCCAACCGATGCGTTTACGACTGTGCCTACTGCGTGAACCGACGGTCCAACTCCATTCCCCGCACTGCTTTTGAACCCAGAGAGTTGGCGGAGTTAACTTTCTCCTTTTACCGCAGAAATTATATCGAAGGACTTTTTCTCAGTTCTGCCGTAGATGGGTCCCCAGACCAGACAGCAGAACGGATGGTGGAGAGTCTTCGGCTTCTTCGAAGGGAATACTCCTTTGGAGGATACATTCATACCAAAATCATCCCGGGTACCGACCCGGTGTTGGTACATCAATTGGGACTGTTGGCGGATCGCCTCAGCATCAACTTGGAAGTGCCTTCTCCCGAGGGGTTGGCTCGACTGGCTCCCCAAAAAAAACCTTCCGCCATCTTCTCGCCCATGCGGCAAATCACCGGCACTCTTATGGAACAGCGCTCTCTTTCCGGCCCCGGCACCATGTTCAAAAACAAGCCGGCTTCCCCACTTGCCCCTTTGGGAGGAGTAGATTCCTTTTTCCTGCCGGAAGAAGAAGGAGAAAAGGTGAATCTACCCTCTCTCACTCGAAAGGAAACTTTTGCCCCCGCCGGACAGACCACCCAGATGATGGTGGGAGCTTCCGGTGAATCGGACCAGCAGATCCTTCTCACCTCGGAAAAGCTATATCATACTTTTTTAGTAAAACGGGTGTATTTCAGTGCCTATGTGCCTTTGGTAGATTCTCCCATCCTTCCATCGCTATATAGCAAGCCTCCTTTGGCCCGAGAGCATCGACTCTACCAGGCGGATTGGTTGCTTCGCTTTTATGGATTTGCAGCCAGCGAGCTGTTTACCGACAAGGAAACCAATCTGGATCCGGAACTGGACCCTAAGATTACCTGGGCTCTTCGAAACATTCACCACTTTCCCATGGAAATCAACAAGGTAAGTTTTGAAGAGCTGTTGCGAATTCCCGGCATCGGGGTTCAATCCGCCCTACGCATCGTCAATCAGCGAAAGGTTTCCCATGTCCAATACGATGATTTGAAACGCATTGGGGTGGTTTTAAAGAGAGCCCGGTTTTTTCTTACCTGCAATGGCAAATACTATGGCGGACGGGATGTGATACCGGAGTATATTCGTGCCCAGGAATTAAAAACAGCACAAGGCTTGCTGAAGGAAGATAAAATCCGAGAAAGATTGATCCCGCCGGAAGATCCTCAGATCTCCTGGCTACAGGATAGCGCAAGTGGTTTGTTACCTCATTCTCTGTTTCCGGAGTTGTCAGGAGGCGTCCAATGAGAGACTATCTATATGATGGATCCTGGGAAGGATTCCTGACTTGCATTTATCACCACTATTATCAGGAACCGGCTCATGATATTCATCCGGCTTCTACATACCAGCACACCTTCATCTCTTCTGCCACTCAAGTGGAAACCAATGAAGATAATGCAGAAAAAGTCTACCATGCCATAGAGCAGAAGTTTTCCGGATACGACCAAATACGACTCTATCGGGGATTTCTATCGTCGGACCCGGAAAAAGAAAAAATCCTACTGGACTACTTAGTCCTGGGGTTTCAAAAGGGCTCATCCATCGGCATGCACCACGGCCATCCCGTAGTGGCCCGTTTTGCAAAAATGGAGAAAAAAGTCTCCTTTGAAGTGCATCGCCTTCAGGGGTTGGTTCGATTTTCCCAAATGACTGGAGACGTCCTCTATGCCCCCATCACCCCGGACCACGATGTGACTCAGCTATTGGCCCATCACTTTTGCGATCGGTTTTCACAAGAGAACTTCATCATACACGACACCCGCCGTAACAAGGCTCTGCTGTCTTCCCAAGGGGAATACGTGATTAGCGCCTTTACTCCGGAGGAGCTTCCGCCCCTATCTCAGGAGGAAAACCAAGTTCGGGCCCTTTGGAAAACCTACTTCGAAACCATTGCAATAAAACAACGCACCAACAGGAAATGCCAAAGGAATTTCATGCCGGTGCGTTATTGGCAGCATTTGACGGAGATTACGACTCCTCTTGGAGAGTCTCCGTTGGAGGCTTGGGAGAATCCTCTTCCTTCGAACCCTCTGATTCTGGATATCGATTGAGCACCACAATGCTCTTAAACAAATCTCCGTCTATTTTTACTTCAAATACTCCCTTTTGAAGCTTCACCAAATC
>CALFUG010000130.1 GCA_937928455.1 uncultured Clostridia bacterium | reverse complement strand
GATTCACGGTCATGGGGCCGGAGCAACCATCCAGATAGGTCTTCCCCTCCTGATCCGTCACATAGACTCCCTCACCTTTTACGGCCAGCGGAATGGCTTCCTTGTGGTACGGCGTAATAAAATGCCCGCTCATGTCTGTCACCTTTCTTCCCGAAAATATGAATTTCCCAAATCCATGGGGGGTTGATTTTCTTTCCCTTGCTTATGAGAACTGATGATTACAATAATAATGGTGGCTAAATAGGGAATCATATCCACCAAATACTGAGAAACAGAAAATCCCATGGCTTGAAGCCGAAGTCCCAATATGCTCAAGCCGCCAAAGAGAATGGCTCCAAAAAAGGCTTTCAACGGATTCCAAGAGGCAAAAATAACCAAAGCCACCGCAATCCAACCTCGTCCATTTACTACATCCGACTGCCAGATCGGCACCCGCACCAGAGCCAAATATGCGCCGCCCAAACCGCACAGGGCACCACCTATTAGTATATGAACATATTTATAATACGCCACGTTAATTCCGGAAGCATCTGCGGAAGAGGTATTCTCTCCCACCGCACGCAAGTTTAATCCCGGCTTCGTTTTATAGAGATACACAGCCGCCAATATGACCACCAAATATGCCAGGTATACGAACACATCCTGACGGAATAAAATGGGCCCCAACAAAGGAATGTCCCCCAGCAAAGGGATGGATTTTTTGGCAAAAAATGCACCCACCTGAGGAGATACCATGGCGCCCAACATAGGTTGCCCCACAAAACTGGCAAAGCCTGTACCGAAAATGGTGAGTGTCAAGCCTGTTACCACCTGGTTGGCTCGAAGAGTCACCGTTAAAATAGCAAAAATCAAAGCGCCCCCTGCACCGCCACCACAAGCAGCCAACAGGGCCATTACCGCGCTTTCCGAGTGAAGCCCCGCCATGAAGCCCATCACAGCACCAATTAACATCATCCCTTCCACACCCAGGTTCAAAAGACCGGCTCTTTCCGTAATCAATTCTCCCACTGTAGCAAAAATCAAAGGAGTGGCTGCTACGATACAAGTCGCTAAGAAGCTTTCCATACTAGGCCACCTCCCCTTTCATTTTCTTCCATCGGCTTCCCGGAAGCACACGATATTGAAGGAAAAATTCCGAACCCAATACAAAGAATAAGATGGTTCCCTGCACTACATTGGCAACGGCACTGGGCACATTCAGATTTACTTGAATATATGCACCACCCTGCAATAACATTGCAAATACGATACAAACGAAGAAGACGGATATGGCATTGAGCCGGGCCAGCCAAGCCGTAATGATGGCCGTAAACCCATACCCGCCGGAAATTCCAACAGACAATGTCTTTTCCACGGCAGAAACCTGAATCATCCCCGCCAATCCACAAAGACCGCCGGATATAATCATAGCGATGACGATGACTCTATTGATATTCATTCCCGCATATCTAGCGGTTTCGATACTTTCCCCC
>CALFUG010000129.1 GCA_937928455.1 uncultured Clostridia bacterium | reverse complement strand
GATGCCAATCGATTCATGACAGGAAGAGAAGCCACCTCTAAAGGTGTCTTCCCTCCTAGATTTTCTATGGGATCGTCTCCGGCGCCATCTGGTACCAATATCAAATATTTCATTTTCCATCTCCGTTTTCTTGTCATGTTTATAGACAGTAATCCGACGCTTATCAGCCTAAGCTACTGTTTCCGACGTCTATTTATATCCGGCTTGCACCGGATTTGAATTTAATGGTTGGCCTCAAATTCCTTCATGAATTCAATCAATGCTTCCACACCCTCCCGGGGCATTGCATTAAATATGGAAGCTCTCATACCACCGATGGATCGATGGCCGCCCAAATTAACCAAGCCTTTGGCCTTGGCCTCCGACACAAAGGTTTTATCCAAAACTTCATCTCCTGTTACAAACACCACATTCATCAATGAACGATCTTCCTTCTGAACCGGACATCGATAAAGTCGACTCTGGTCAATATAGTTATATAGCATATCTGCCTTTTCTATGTTTTTCTTCTCCATGGCCTTCACACCACCTTGCGCCAAAAGATGTTTGAATACCTCCCCGGCCATGTATATGGCGAAACAAGGTGGAGTATTGTATAAACTGTCATTATCCCCATGGATTTTGTAATCCAAATAGGTGGGGCATTCTTTTTTTGCATGGCCAATCAGGTCTTCCCTTATAATAACGATGGTCATCCCGGCCGGTCCCACATTTTTCTGCGCACCGGCGTAAATCATCCCGAAACGGGACACATCTACCGGTTCCGACAAAATACAAGAGGACATATCCGCCACCAAAGGTACATCTCCCGTATCCGGAATATCCGGGAAACGAGTACCGTAAATGGTATTATTATAAGTAATATGAACATAATCCGCATCCGATCTGAAATCATCTTTACTCAGCTTCGGGATATAAGTGAAATTCGCCTCTTCGGAAGAAGCAACAATTTTCACATCCCCAAATTTTTTCGCCTCGGAAGCCGCTTTTTTTGACCAAGAACCGGTAATGACATAATCCGCTTTCCCTTGCACCATTAAATTCAACGGGATCATGGAAAACTGCAACGTGCCACCGCCCTGCAAGAAAAGCACCTTGTAATTCGTCGGGATGTCCAACAGCGCCCTGAGATTCCCTTCAGCCTCGTGAATGATCGACTCAAATTCCTTGGAACGATGGCTCATTTCCATCACAGATTGTCCGCATCCATTATAGTTGGTTAGGTTTTTTGCCGCCTCTTCCAATACTTCCAATGGAAGCATGGAGGGTCCGGCAGAAAAGTTGTATACTCTAGTCCCACTCATTTTGGTACCTCCTCTTAATTGTTAATAAAATATTATATCACTTGTGTGATTTTTGGTAAAGTGCTATAATTTCAACAAAGTTTTGCACCGATTATGGTGAAAACAGGTCAATTATTCCATTTGAAGGGGGATTATCTATGTATAATATCGCAACGTTAAATAAGATTTCGCCGGTAGGGCTGGAAAGATTTACCGATAAATATCAATTTACGGAGGAGCTGGAACAAGCACACGGCATTATGGTTCGAAGCCATGATATGTGTGCCATGGAGTTTGCGCCCCAGCTAAAGGCCATCGCCCGTGCCGGTGCCGGTGTCAACAACATCCCGGTAGACCGATGCGCCGAAAACGGGATCGTGGTGTTTAACACACCGGGGGCTAATGCCAATGCAGTAAAGGAACTCAACCGCGCCCTGCTGCAAAATGCGGTGGGCAGCGTGCTGCTGGTGCTGGCCAGCGTCTGGATCACCTGGCTGGCCTTGCAAAACAGCCGCAAGACGGTGAGCATGGCCAGCGAACAGCTGCGCCTGACCACCTTGCTGCAGCGTTTTCCGGGGGGCGTGCTGATGGAAGATGCCGACCACAAGGTGGCGATGGTCAATCGGCAACTGTG
>CALFUG010000128.1 GCA_937928455.1 uncultured Clostridia bacterium | reverse complement strand
CGAAAGCCGCCAAGGAAAGGGAAAAAGAGAAGAAAAAACAGGAGCGGGAGAAACGTCGGGAAAATTCCCTTTTTAACCGCATCATAAAATACAGAGATCAACACTTTGCTTTGTCGGATCAACGATACTACGAGGCGGAGCGGCAGGAAAAGGAAAAAGAAAGACAGGCCATTGAAGCAGAAAGGCAGCGGATTAAGCAGGTCAAGACCAAGGACCGAGAAGATCGAAAGAGGTATGACCAGGAAATTCAGGACCGAAAAAATGCCATCATCGAACGGGAGCAGCAACGAGCATGGGACATGGCTAAGCGAAGAGAATCCCGAGTGGCGGAAGTGTTGCAACGGAGACAGAATCGACGAGATGATTTGGTGGCTCACGAACGAATATACATTCAATCCGTCGCCAACCGAGAAAACATGCTGCGGGAACGAGCGGAACGAAAGTTGGCCGCAAAAAATCGCAAGGCATACTACAAAACCCTACCCAGAGCAGAACGACGGGCCAAGAAAGAAGACTATCGCAAGAGCCAACAAATGGCCCGTTATCAACACTTAAAAGATCGGGATGATATCATTCGCAATAACAAGACCTTGGAGCGGGGCCTTCGAGAAATGGTGCCCTGCAAGAAGCCGGGTTGTTTGCGTTCCCGGATAACCCATTTATGGAGAGTCCGTTGGAACAAGGCGATGCTTCGAGTCATTAAGGCAAAGCACCGACTACTTCAACAGGAATCGGTTTTTGCCAATCGGCTGGTATTTGTGATTGACCGAATGGATCGGCGTAGTGACCAGGTAGACGACGTAATCAACTCCGTAAAAGCGGCCATTTCCTGGAGAGTTTATCGCGTTCGAGTTCTCAGCGATCGTCATAAACAAGGATTGTTGGGTACATTAGCGGGGGTGGTGATTGTTTCCATCCTAATGATCAGCTTTTTCAATTTCATCACCGGATATGAGTATGCCTATAACGATCGGACTTTGGGAATGGTGAAAGAACAGGAAGATGTATTATTGCTGGTAGATGTGGTAAATCAGCAGCTTTCCAAGGAACACGAAGCGTTAATTGCCATCGATAAGGAGTCGGATATCACCTTCCGACGGGTCTTTATTATCGGCGAAGAGGTAGACACTCAAGAGCAGGTTCTCCGTCGTCTTACCTACATGCAGGATTTGACGGCGAAAGGATACGGAATATTTATTGAGGGAACCCGGGTGGGAATCCTGAATAGCCAGGAAGATGCAGAGCGGGTTTTAAATCGGGTGTTGAACAACTTCCTGTCTACCAGTGAAAACACAGAGTACGAAAGTGTAAGCTTTGCAGAAACCATAGAAATTAAGGAACTGGATACCAAGCTAGGGCGAATCGAGGACGTGGATGAAGTAGCCCAGAAGATTTTGACGGGAGGTCGCCGTACGGACACTCATGTGGTTCAAGCAGGAGAGACCTTTGCATATGTGGCGGATAAATACGGCATTACCCAGAGCCAATTGTTGGCCTCCAACCCCGATGTGGATGTACGTCAACTGGAGATTGGGCAGACATTATACTTATCGGAATCGGTGCCCATGGTGAAAGTGCAAACCGTAGAAGTGACAAAATATATCGAATACATACCATACACCACTACCTACCAGGATGATAGAAATACCTGGGAAGGAGAAATGACCACTCGAGTTGCCGGGATTGACGGGCAGAGAGAGGTAGTAGCAAAAATTGTTCGAAACAACGGAAAAGAAACGGCCAAGATGATTTTGCAGGAAGATATCCTCTCGGAGCCACGCACTGCAGTGGTCCTGGTGGGGACAAAACCGCCACCACCCTTGCAGGGTACCGGCACCTTCATATACCCTGTTTCAAATTATACTCTTACCTCCCGATTTGGCATGAGATGGGGTAGAATGCATAATGGAATCGACTTGGCTGCGCCCACGGGAACGAAGGTCCGGGCGTCAGACGGAGGCACGGTAATTTTTGCCGGCTATAACGGAGAGTTGGGATATTGTGTGGAAATAGACCACGGTGGGAATATTACCACAGTGTATGGTCATAATAGTAAAATCCATGTTTCCGTAGGTGACAAGGTATATCAAGGTCAGCATATTGCGGATGTTGGAAACACCGGAAGAAGCACCGGATCTCACCTCCACTTCGAAGTGCGAGTATTGGGTGCGGCAAAGAATCCATTTAATTATCTATAGTTGGATGAGGAGGGTTTCCCATGGAAACAAAGAAAGTATTAATCATCGAAGACGAAAAACCCATATCGGATATTATAAAATTCAACCTGGAGAAGGATGGATTTCAGGTGGCCACCGCTTATGACGGAGAAAAAGGATTACAAGACCTTTTTTCCCTGAATCCGGATTTGGTACTTTTGGATGTCATGCTTCCCAAGATGGATGGATTCGAGGTATTGAAACGGGCCCGGGAGAAAAGCCAGGTTCCCATATTGATGCTGACTGCCAAGGAAGAGGAAGTGGATAAAGTGCTGGGCCTGGAGTTGGGAGCCGACGACTACATCACGAAACCTTTCGGAATGCGGGAACTGATTGCACGAATTAAGGCTAACATTCGCAGGGTGGACAGTGGAGACGGTGGCGGAGGGGGACCGGAGGATCAGCCGGTTCACCAGTACGGCAATTTGGAAATCGACATGAACCGATATGAGGTTCGAAAGGACGGTATCGCCCTGGAGTTGACATTACGGGAGTTTGAACTGTTAAAATATTTGGCGGAGCGGGAGAAC
Organism: uncultured Clostridia bacterium; assembly: GCA_937928455.1. Lineage (GTDB taxonomy): Bacteria > Bacillota > Clostridia > Peptostreptococcales > Anaerovoracaceae > JAAZGD01. The sequence goes on along the minus strand of CALFUG010000128.1, from coordinate 1,038 downwards.
AAGGTGTTTTCAAGGGAGCAGCTTTTGGAAGAGGTGTGGGGATACGAGTATTATGGAGATATCCGCACCGTAGATGTGACCGTGAGAAGACTGCGGGAAAAGCTGGAGGATGATTCTGCCAATCCCAAATACATTATGACGAAACGAGGCATTGGCTACTATTTTGGCGGTGTGTAATCATTGGTAGGAGATTCCCTCTCATGAGAGATAAGGTACGAAGCATACGTTTACGGATTGTGTTGATTTACTGTTTGTTGGTGTTTATTGCAACCACCATCATCGGTGTGTTTATCATGTCCGAAACGGAGGACTATTTGCGAGGTACTGTGCGGGAAAATATGAGGAATGCCGTGAACCAAGGTACTCTTTTAACTTCCTTGAGAGACTATGAAGACCTGAACCTTCATCGAGAAGAAATTCAGACCATCGTGGAAGCTTGGGGAAGCACCTTGAAGGAAGAGATATTTGTGGTGGATCCCAATTTTAATATTGTAGCAGCTACCAATTATCACAGTGGGGCCAGCGCCTTGGGGTTATTGGATGAAGGGTTGATTCTCAAAGGTCTTTCGGGAGAAGAAGGAGAAAGTGAAACGGCTCTCATCACTTCCGCCGGAACCCTTCCCGTTATGAATATGGTTTTCCCGGTGGATAACCATAGAGTGTTGGGTGTGGTGTATATACGGGCTGACCTTAGCTCCATCGATGATTCCATCCAGAATTCCCAAGAAATATTCTTAAAGGCCATGGCCATTGCCCTGCTGGTAACGGTGATGTTGGGCTTCTTCATTTCCAGAAGTATTACAGAACCCATCAATCATGTGACGGAAAAGGCCCAACGAATGGCTCAGGGAGATTTTAGTCAGGAAGTGAGTGTGAAGTCCCGGGATGAGATTGGGCAGCTGGCCCAAATGTTTAATTTATTGCGGCTGGAATTGAACAAGACCCTATCCCAAATCAATAGTGAAAAAAACAAGCTGGAAACCGTGCTTCGCCATATGGCAGACGGTTTGATTGCCGTAGATCTGGAGGGACGGATTA
>CALFUG010000127.1 GCA_937928455.1 uncultured Clostridia bacterium | reverse complement strand
TGGGACGGACTTCCACCGGTTGGATGTCCTGCCCCCTTCTGCCCCATTGGTCCTCCACCTCCAGTTAGGTTTGGTAGAGCCCCACCCGAGAGAAGGTGTATTCCCCCCGGGTGGAAGAGTTGCGGCGGATGGACACCCCTTGGGTAGAGCCCCCGGGACCACTCAGGACACCAAACCCGTTGGAAGCCAATCCTTCCCCATAGACTTGTGTGGCCGTAACCGGTAGACCTTCTAAATAGAAAGAGGTGCGGTCAATGGCCGGGGTGGGATGCCCCAGATAGGTGACTTCGGGAATCTCCAAACTGGGGGTAAAGGATAGGTCCCTCTCTTCCGGAAGGGGTTCTTCTTCCTCCGGGGGCCCCTCTTCCGGTAGCGGAACCTCCTCCCAATAGGTGATCACCACCGGATGAAAGAGCAGGTAGCCTTCCACATTGGGATTGTAGGTTTCTTCCCTTGGATCCAACAAATTCATCTTCTCTATAATATCTGAGGTTGGATTATCCAAGAGAGCCAACAGATAATCTTTGCCCTCCTGACCCAGCATCAGCTGCTCCTTGATGTTATACCATACTCCTTCTCGAGGAAGAAGGGTCATGGTCGCTGTGAAAAGGAGGGAGCCTTCCTGGGGGTTATAGGCAGTGTGACAGGTACTCCCTTGGATGATTCCGCTAAATTGGTCATAGTGGTAATCATACGAAATTTTGTCCCATGCCAAAGCCGTTTGGTTCCAGTAACTGGTTTCCCCGGAAAAATCAAAATAGCCCGGCTCTCCGGGGTTTGCTTGACGATGGTAAGGCACCACTTCCACATCAACATAGTCTTTGCCGATATAGAAGAGGGTGGAAAGGGAAAGGGAACCCCCCGGGTACAAATTTTGCTGCCACTCTCCTTGACTGTTTTTCCAGAGAAAGGTCACTCCCGTATCCAGTCGCTGATGCATTATCCACATAGTGTCCTCTTCCTCTCCCCAGGCATGGCCGGAAACAAGAAGCACCACCAGCAAAATGAAGATTCCCCGAATTCCCTTTCTCATCATACCCGCTCTCCTACCGGAAGGGATGGGAGATGGCTCCCACCTCATCATCCATGGGGTGCCAGTAACAAAGAGTATCTACAGGAGGAAAGTCGCTACCGGGAGAAAGTCCGGGCCATATATACAATTCATCGGTAGCCTGGCGAAGCAAGGTTTCTTCATCTCCGTGAATCAACAAAATGTTTCGAATGCCGGGCGGAAGAATCCGCAGGATCTGGGCCCCTTCCAAATTTCGTTCCAGCTGATAGGTAAAAGGAGGCTCCACCACATCCACCACTTGTTGTTGTTTTTCCGGATAGCTGCGATACTTTTCTATCATGGCAAGAAGGTTCTCATCTTCAGAAACCGGGCCACCTTCAGATAGGCCGGTTGATACTTCGGGCGGGAGGTCCTCTTCCGGTGGACCGGGTCTCTCTTCTGACGGAAGGTCTTTTTCCGGTGAACCGGGTTTCTTTTCCGGTGTAAGGTCTTTTTTCGAACGTATGTCTTTCTCCAGCAGAGGCGCTTCTTCCCCCAGGATGGGTACGACCGGGGTTTCTTTTGGAGAGGGAGAGGACATCTCCTTTGTGG
>CALFUG010000126.1 GCA_937928455.1 uncultured Clostridia bacterium | reverse complement strand
CCAGAAGAAACACTCGTAAGTGGGGGTTTTTGGTTTTGCTTGCCGTCCTGCTCTTGGGGTGTCAGGAAGAGCCGATGGAGCCTACTGAGCTGATAGCAGAGGATCGAGTGTTGGATTGCCCCCTAACCATTACTTTGATGGAAATGGAAGGTGACGAAAACAGAGGATTTCCATCTCAACTGCCGCAAGAGGCAATCAACCGAATGATGGCAATAGGGGAAGAGTTGGAATCGGAGAATCCGGATAGTATAGTGGGGCAGCTGAATGCATCTGCCGGCATAGGGGGCGTGGAGGTTTCTCCGGAAATAAGGTGGATGTTTGAGGAAGCGGTGATGCTTTCTGTGGCCACGGAAGGCCGCTTTGACATTACCATAGGTCCCGTGACGGAATTGTGGAAGGCGGCAATAGAAGAAAATCGAGGCCCGAACCCGGCGGACTTACAGAAAGCCCAGAAGCTGGTGGAGTACGGGCATCTGATTTTCGATGGCAACGAAGTATCCTTGCGAACCAAGGGTATGAAGTTGGATTTGGGGTCTATGTCCCGAGGGATTATGATGGATGAAGCCGGTGAACACCTCATGGAGAAGGGCGTTACCGAGGGGGTGCTGACCTGGGGTCAGGATGTTTTATATTGGAATACCCAGTCAAGTATTACCACCCATCGGGCCGTGGGATGGAATCCCTATTCAGAAGAACCATTTTTTCAAGTGGAATTGCAGAACCAAGCCATGGTGGTGGAGGGGATAGCCAATTTGACCGGCAATGGGGTGATTCCCATCGTAGAACCTCATACAGGTGAGCTATCCGAAACGGACGTAGCCTTGGTATGGGTCATTGCGTCCACTGCGGTGGAAGCGGACGGTGTGAGTACCGCAGCCTACTTGATGGGTGTAGCAGAAGGTCTTTCCTTTGTGGAGAAGATGGAAGGGGTGGAACTGATTTATTGGACCAAGGAAGGCCAGTGGTTTACGACTCAGGGGCTTCAAGGTAAAGTCGATTTTTTGTAGAGCAACAAATAATATAAACTGTGAATAAGTAGAGATCATGTTAACGCAAATAATCCATGAAAAATAAAATGAATTATAAAAAGTTATGGGGAATGACAAAAGCAGATGTTTTACTGGGCGTAGCCTTCTTGG
>CALFUG010000125.1 GCA_937928455.1 uncultured Clostridia bacterium | reverse complement strand
CGCATAAGGGACCTTTGCTAATATTAATTGAACAAAGGAGACAAGAAAATGGATGCTATGAAATGGATGACAGAACAATTATCAGATCCAGCGGTGCTGAAAAAGATAAGTCAGACCGTGAAGGCAGAGCCTACACAAGTAAAGGAAGTAGCGGAACTAGGGCTACCGGCATTGCTTGGGGCCATGGGAAGGAATTCAGACTCTGAAGAGGGAGCCTTGTCACTATTCAAAGCCTTGGAACAGCATCAAGAAGATCCAGTGGATGACGTGGCGGGGTTTTTGGATAAGATTGATCTGCAAGATGGTTCCAAAATACTGCAGCATGTACTGGGAGGAAAATCCGGGAGAGTGGAACAGACCTTGTCCCAGAAAACAGGATTGGCCAATAATCAGGTATCACAGATTATGGCACAGCTGGCCCCTATTCTTTTGGGTGTGTTGGGTCAACAGAAGAAAAAACAGAATTTGAATCCTGCTGACCTATCCCAACTATTGGGTGGGATGTTAAAAGGTGGATCTGGCGGTGGTATGATGGACATGGTATCCAACCTGTTGGATGCAGATAATGATGGAGATATAAAGGATGATGTTGGGAAACTATTAAAGGGTTTCTTAAGATAGAAGATACGTAATAGGAGATTTCTATTGGAAGTTTGGAAAGGTAGAATAACGGCCCAGTATAAAGACTACTACCGGGTGCGAGTGGAAGAACGCGAAATGTTGGCGGAGATTTCAGGGAAGCTTCGACATCAAGCGGAAGAAAAATACGAATACCCGGTAGTGGGGGATTTCGTTGAGATGGATCGAAATAATGACCAGGAAGGGACGGCCATTATTCAAAGCATACTGCCACGTAGCAGTCTTTTTCTTCGTAGGGAAGCAGGCAATTCACATCAAGCACAGCCTATCGCAGCAAATATAGATATTGTTTTTATTTGTATGTCTTTGAACCGGGACTTTAACTTGCGAAGGTTGGAGCGCTATTTGTCCATCGCATGGGATAGTGGGTCAAAACCCGTAGTGGTACTGACCAAATCGGATCTAGTGGAAGACGGGGAAGCGCGCCGATGGGAAGCAGAGAGGGTGGCCATGGGTGTCGATGTGCTAGTGACATCATCCATGAAGGAAGATGGCTATCAAACCATTCTCCCCTATCTGGAGCAAGGGGTGACCGTGGCATTGATTGGTTCCTCGGGTGTGGGAAAATCCACGTTAATCAATCGACTTCTAGGTGAAGAGCACTTACCAACCGGTGAGATTAGAAATGACGACAAGGGAAAGCATATCACCAGCAGGAGGGAGTTATTTGTTCTAGAAAATGGAGCCTCTGTCATCGATACTCCCGGCATGAGAGAATTGAGACTGGACCAAGCCGACGTGGGAAAAGTTTTCGAAGAAATAGAGGAGTTGGCCAAGGGGTGTCATTTTTCAAACTGTCAACATCAGGATGAACCGGGATGCGCTGTGAAAAAGGCAATTGAGGAAGGCAGGTTGGATGCAAGTCGTCTTTCTAGTTATCAAAAGCTTCAAAAGGAAGCACAGTATGAGGGTTTAGATTCACGGCAAATTGAGAAGGAAAAAATTCGAAGAATGTTTGGGGAATTTGATGGTGTAAAGAATGCTCGAGATTTTATAAAGTCCAAAAAAGACAGATATCGATAAAGTCTATTTCCGTATGCAATAAATCACATGAAAAAACCGTTATTATATTAGCGGAGAAGGATGAACCGGTGCGTTTCAATCAACCCGTGGATGAACAATTGATATTGAGAATTGCAGAAAATGACATGGATGCTTTTGAGGAGTTGTTTGAGAAGACTCAACAAAGCATTTATGCATATGCATTATCCATTTTGAGAAATCCGGAGCAATCTTTGGATGTGTGTCAGGAAGTGTTTCTTAAGGTGCGTGCCGGAGCGCATAGATATCAACCCATGGGGAAGCCATTGGCATGGATGTTTACCATCACCAAAAATGTGGCCATCAGTCAAATTAGAGAAGATGGGCGATATTCAGAAATTCCAATCGAAGACATGGAGGGGGACTTGTCATTAAGCTACCAGGCGGATGACTTGGACACCATGATTCTGGAGAAAGCCATAAATATTTTAACGCAAGAGGAACGCTCCATTATCCTGCTTCATGCAGTATCGGGATGGACCCATCGGGAAATTGGAATTTCATTGGGACTGCCCTTATCTACTGTACTATCAAAGTATCACAGGGGACTGAAAAAGCTGAAAAAACACTTGCAGAATCAAGGGGTAAACCATGAGAAATAAGGATTTGGAAAAATCCATACGTAATGCGATCCAAAAAATGCCAATGCCGGATGTGAAGGAGTTGGCTAGTTTGCCTGTAGAAAAAATTGGAGAAGCAGATTGGTCTCAAGAGTCCCAGCCAGCGACAGGTAGGCCTCTGAAAAGATGGATTCCGGTTACAGTGATTATGTCCGTAATGATATTTGCTTTTACAGGAGTCTATATTCAGCAACAACTTCCAATTGCCACTGTTGCTCTGGATGTAAATCCTAGCATAGAGCTAACTATTAACAAACAGGAAAAGATTCTGGAAGCCCGGGCTCTAAATGAAGAGGCAAAGAGAATTTTGTCAGAAATAGAGTATTCGAAACAGCCATTGCAACAAGTGGTACGAAGCTTGGTGGGTATTATGCTTCAAGAAGGCTACATTAGTCAAGAAAGAAATACCGTCATGGTGTCTGTGGAAGGAAAGCGACTGGAAGAGGCAGAAGACTTGGGGGAACTGGTGAAAGAACAAGTACGTCAAAAGCTATCGGATGAAAAGATTGAGGGAGACATCATTACTCAAGCTTTTGTACCGAACCAAGAAAGTACAGATAAGGCAAAGGAATTGGGGATTTCCATCGGCAAAATGCACATGATTGAAAGAATCATGGAACAAGATGAAGAGGTTACGATAGAAGACCTGGAAGAAAAACCCATTCGTGATTTAGCTCGTGATCTAAATCCTATTGAGCCTCCCGGGCAAGTCAAAGAGAAAACCGGACCACCCAGTGAGCCTCCCGGGCAAGTCAAAGAGAAAACCGGCCCACCCAGTGAGCCTCCCGGGCAAGTCAAAGAGAAAACCGGTCCACCTAGTGAGCCTCCCGGACAGACCAAAGAAAACACCGG
>CALFUG010000124.1 GCA_937928455.1 uncultured Clostridia bacterium | reverse complement strand
CCCGTCATGGCATAGAATAATATTTTGTTCATGGTGGTAGCCCTCTCTTTCTTTTTCCTAATGATATCACGATAAGCACGGACTATACAATACAGGATGTTAACCGCTCTTCATGTCCACATTTCATGCGTAATTTTCCAGATTTTTTACCCATGTTTTTTGTTCGCGGGTAATTTATTGTGATTTTTACCCATGTTTCCACTTGCCAGACATCCTATCATATTGCCAACCAGGCCACCAAGAATTATAATAGAATTCGCTGTGTTGTATGGCATAATTCAAGATACGCAAATGAAGAAAGTGGGATGAATATGAAAACTAGCCGAATAATCTGGATTATTTCCTTCGTTCTGGTACTAAGTTTTGCTTTGGCAGGTTGTGGTAGTCCGGATTCAGCTAGCCCTCCAGAGCCGGAAGAGACGGTCTTCGTCACCGTGACCGATAAGACCAACTTACCGGAGGACATGGATGCAGCCAGGTTTTCTGACCGGGTTCTCTTCACCTTTCAAATCGATAATGCCGGGGAGCAGGAGATCAAGGGAATACAAGGATTCCTCTCCATTCAAGACTTGTTCGGGGAAGAAATACTCTCCATGGATTGCGACTTTACCGGAGATCGAATCCCCGCCGGGGGGTCGATTACCGTAACAGGGATGGGGATGGATATCAACCAGTTCATGGATGAGCATATTAAACTGTATCAGGAAGACTATTCGGACCTCCAATTTGAATACACCGTCAACAAAGTAGTGGTCAGCGATAGTAGCAACCCCTCAGAAGTTGGAGAAAACCCCATACCCACCTCTGATGAAGTATTGGTAGAAGTAACCAACAAAATCAACTTGCCAGAGGATTGGGATGCCGGTAGATTTTCTCCCCGAGTAGAATTCCAATTCCAGATTACCAATGAGACTGATAGGGATATCAAGGGAATCCAGGGAACCCTTGTAATACAAGATATGTTCGGGGTGGAGATTATGTCCATGGGCTGCGATTTCACCGGCCAAATCATCCCGGCCCAAGATTCCATCGTCGTATCGGATCTAGGCATCGATATCAATCAGTTCATGGATGATCATATCAAACTGCATGCCGAGGTTTATGAAAATTTGATTTTTGAATACCTGGTAACCAGTATCGTTTACCAATAGGAAATAACACGAATCAGTAATTTGTCTTGTATAAAAGACATTTTAGCCAATTTTATTATTTTTGTCTTGTGCAAAAGACATTTCTGTGGTATTGTTAGCCTGAGGTGATAGCTTTGGATATAATTCGTAAACAGTATCTGAAAGAAGTGGACTCCGTTTTAGGAGTTCC
>CALFUG010000123.1 GCA_937928455.1 uncultured Clostridia bacterium | reverse complement strand
CTATCGGTTATAGCATAGGGATTGCCTGTTGGCAAGAAGGCATGAATGGTCGCCAATTGATGGAGAAAGCAGACCATGCTTTATACGAAGCCAAGGAGTCGGGCAAAAACCAGATATGCACATATAAGGGCTAAGGAAGCTCCATTTGGTATTTCTCGTTATACAAGGTTCGATAACCTAAGTATAGGGATGAAAATACAGATACACATACCACGGATGTGATGGCAATCATAATAGCAATTTGATATAGGACGGCTGTGGACGGATTGGTTCCGGATAGAATTTGGCCGGTCATCATGCCGGGAAGCGAAACAATCCCCATTCCCAGCATGGAATTCATGGTGGGGAGAAGAGCCGTCTCCAATGCTTGATTGGCAAAGGGGAGAAGGATTTTCTTGGGATGAACACCCAAATTGAGCAAAGCTTGAATCCGATTTCGTTGCCCTTCAAAGCTTTCGCGAAAAGTCTTTACACCAAGGGTAACACCGGTCATGGCATTGCCTACCACCATTCCGCTCAATGGAATTACATATTGAGGATTGAATAGACTTTCTCCAATGACTACCAGAATGAAAAATACCAAGACGGCCAGGCCGGATAGGGATAAGGAAAGGGCGATGGCGACTTTGAACTTGCGATTTAAGGATTTGTTTTTCGAGAGAACCCGATGTACCGCAAAGATATTCATGACTAGGAAATATGTAAGTACAAAGGCGGGATGTGGGTTTTCAAATATGTAGGTAAGAATCCAACCGGCCAAAATCAATTGAACCGTCATACGGAAACTAGCCCAGACCAGCAATTTGCTTTGCTGGATCTGGCTTTTTTTCATAATGAACAGTATGATTATCAGTAATGCGTAAATAAGAGCAAATGAAATAATCTCCAGTTTTACGATGCTATCCATCCATGCCCTCCTGTTCACAGGAAATTACATGTTCCTGATATTTTTCCATGATGGTCTTATCGTGGCTGATGATTATTAGCGTAATGCCTTGCTCTTTGGCGAAGGTGGTTAAGTTGTTCATAAGCTGATGTGCAGTGGCTCCGTCCAAAGCGGAGGTGGGCTCATCCAGTATGAGAACTTCCGGACGAAAGGAAAGACAAATTGCAATAAAAATACGCTGACGCTCTCCCCCGGACAGCACCTCGCAGGACCGATTCAGAGGAAAGGAAAGGCAACAAAGATCTAAATAATAAGACATTTCTTCCGGAGTGGGCGGCGGTAATTCCCGGTATTCGTAGAAAGTTTTAAAATTTTCCTGTATGGTTTGGTCAAAAAGAAAAACATTTTGGCTGGCCAGAATGATCTTCTGCCGTAGCTCCAGTACGTCCCACTCTTCATATGGTTTTCCGTCAAAAACCAATTGCCCTTGGGCAGGAGACAAGGTGGCATTCATCAACCGGGCCAGTGTGCTCTTTCCACAGCCGCTGGGGCCATAGAGAAACGTGGTTTGATGGCGAGGAATCTGAATGGGAGGATATTTTTCGATGGGCCCAAAGCCCAGTTGTTCTCCAATGATTACAGAATCCATATTGCTCCTTCTATTGAAAATATCTGCACCAGCAAGTAAAATAGTAACGTAATCATATTATAGCATGCAAAAAGTTAGAACTGGAAGAAAACCAGGAGGATATAAGATGAAAATTGGAATTATCATTCATTCCCATACAGGAAACACTCTTTCGGTGGGAGAAAAACTGAAAGAAGCTTGGACTGAAGCAGGCCACGAAGTAAGTTTGGAAAGAGTTAAGGCGGAGAACGAAGAGCCGTCGGAAGCCTTAAAGACGAAGTTGGCAGAAACCCCGGAGATAGGCCCTTATGAAGTGGTAGTGTTTGGGGCGCCGGTACGCGGTTTTTCCTTGTCCCCGGTGATGAAAAAGTACTTACAGCAGATAGAATCCTTGAAAGGAAAAGAAGTGTTTTGTTTTGTGACCCAGGAGCTAAGATCTCCCATATTCGGTGGAAACCATTCCCTGGGCCAGATGAAACAACTTTGCTTATCGAAAGGTGAGAGAGTAAGTAAAAGTGGTATCGTGAACTGGTCGAATAAGAAACGAGAGGAAATGATCGATAAAATCGTAGGAGATTTTACTCGACAGGAATAGACTTTGCCAGGGATGAAAGTATAGTTATCCAGTAATTATATTAACAAAATTACGATTTATCACCACATAATTGTTGACATTAACAAAAAAGAGTGCAATAATTTGTGTTAATAGATAAAACAAACTAGGAGACTTCTATGAATCGTTGTATCGCAGCAAATATATCCACCGGAAACTATTACTACTATTTTACCTTTGCTTTTGGCAAAGGCATTTTGAGTTGCGCTGCGAAAGGAGATTCTTAGGAGGAACGGCATAGAATCCATGGACCCTGCGGTGTTACTCACTGCAGGGTTTTCTGTTTTT
>CALFUG010000122.1 GCA_937928455.1 uncultured Clostridia bacterium | reverse complement strand
CCAGAAGATCAAGCTCCGCCCGTATCTCTTCTGCCCTTCTTGATTGCAGATTACAATGGCGGAAATCACTTTCTTCCGGATCCGGAAAGAATTCCCCGGTGGGTTCTTGAAGTATGGCACTTTCCAGCTGAGTTTTCAGCTCTTGGTCCGATGTACTAAGATACAACGCAAACAAGTGGGGCGTAGCCGCATCCGACAACTGCCCCAGGGATTCCACATCCAAAGAAGCCAATCGCCCCTCCTGATACCACTCGATGTTTTTCTTGGCAATCATGCCGTCAATATTTGCAAAGCACAAAATAAATATACTCAGCGCCAGTGTAATCACCGCCCATTTTGTGCCGCTAAACCGCCGCACTTGCCGAATGGCAATCAAGACAAATATGACCATCAATACCATCATAAACCAAGTGGTGGTGACCCGAAGTTGGGTGAGACCATAGTACTGGATATACAGCATCATTTTGCTAATGGCCGTGGCAATCAACAGCAGGGTAAAAACACACAGCGAAAGAGTTTCCCATAGCAATACTTTTGAAGTTTTATCATCGGAGCCCTTCTTTTGAATCAAAATATGGGCGATTCCGATAATGGCCAAGTTCAATGCCGCCACAACGCATAGCTCAAAAAACCCTCGCCTTGCGTATTCTGCATAGGTCATCGTCTCCGGCAAAGCATTCCCAAAGGCCGAAAAGAAATAAGAAGTCTGAGACAGAAAATACACCAGAAACAAACCATTCAATACTGCCAAACCGGAGTAGATTGCCATCTTAGGCGCAAACCCTAGAGTTTCGCCTAGTTTTAAAAAAGAAGTCTGGGTAATGTGCCCCGTATTGACACCGTGTCGATTTCCGTACAGAAGACCAAATAAATAACATGCCACCGGAATGCCAAGAAGCACCTGGAGTACGGTCTCTATTACATCTTCCGAAAGAGACCACTGGAACCGATGCAATAGCTGTTCAAATGCGGCATCGGCTTGGGCCAAAAGACTGGCCATGAATATCAACAGAGGCAAAGCCACCAGAACGCCCACCAACCCATGTAGTATGGTGCTCCCTTTTTTCCCACCTTTCAGTCCACCGCGAATTTCCGCAAATCCTCTTCCAAAGTTGTGAAATGGTATGACCATCAACTGGTTGAGTCCGTCTCCCAAAATGGTAATGGATAATTTCGGTTCCAATCGTTTCTCGTTGACCACCGCCACCCAATACACAAAAAGAAGGGTTAAAAACAGGAAGCCAATGGTCTTAACAAATTCATTGTCGAAGATGAAAAACTGAAGCCCGCATACAAGAACGAATGCCAGGTACATCAAATTTTCTTTGGCCCACAGTCCTTTATTATCTCGAAAATACCAGACGGAGATGCCACATAAAGCCAGGGTAAAAATACTCACACCGGCCCCCAAGTTTCCCAATGAAATCAGATTCCAATACAGAAACCCCACCACCAATAATAACAACATTAAAATGGGCTCTTTTATATTTGCTTTTATATTTGCTTCCATACCTACTTGTCCTCGTCTTTCACGTATTCTAAAATGTCTCCCGGTTGACAATCCAAAACCCGGCAAAGCTCTTCCAATGTGGAAAATCGTACCGCCTTGGCCTTGTTATTCTTTAATATGGAAAGGTTGGCCGGAGTGATTCCGATTTCCGTGGCCAAATCACCGGCAGATTTCTTCCGCTTGGCCATAATCACATCCAAATTTACAATAATCGCCATATCTCTCCCTCCTACTATATAGTCAGGTCATTCTCGCTTTTAAGAATAACCGCTTCTTCAATGACATTTTTCACTACTCTTAGAATCAAACCGATAAATCCCGCGGCAACCACCACCACGAATAACCCTTGGGCAGAAAAAGCGGCCGGCAGCAAAACCAGGGCGGCCAAGAAACAGCACCAGGAAAGACGGCGGAGGTAGCGCACATTCCCTTCCAGAAAAACATGGCTCATCCGAATATTGGTTAACAGTCGATCCAAACTAAATAATGCCACCAACGCCAATACACAGCACACATAGACGGTCCCCAGCAACAACCCGAAACCCTCCGCACCCTTAGAGGTGTATTCCAAATAGGCTTCTACCATCTTAGGTGCCAACACAGCCACTCCTACTACCAATACCATAACGATTCTGGTAAATATCAGAGATAGCAGCACCGATTTTTTTGCATTCCACATTGTTTTTCCCTTTCTTGTTCATGTTTTTCCTGCATATCTTCTTTTTCATCCAAAAGCATATTTCCAACATCTTAGAAATGCCAACTTTCGGCATTAGTATAGCCATTTAATTGTTGTATGTCAATATATATTTATTGTTTATC
>CALFUG010000121.1 GCA_937928455.1 uncultured Clostridia bacterium | reverse complement strand
TTGAGATGCGGCTTGGTTCTTTCAAATTTCTGTTTAGCCATCTTACTTTTCCTCCAAAACTCGGTATAAAAAGCGGTTAATTTAAAAGTTGGAGCTGATGAGCAGGCTTGAACTGCCGAACCTCTTCCTTACCAAGGAAGTGCTCTACCTACTGAGCTACATCAGCACACCATACCACGACTATGATACTAAATATCAAGTGAGGTGTCAATAAAATGTTTTATTACGGCTATCCGGTAAAATATGAGAAATCTCTATCGCTTCCCCAAATATTTCATCAGCTTTCGCTTCATTCTCTGCAATGCATTGTCAATGGATTTTCCGGAATGTCCCGTAGCCCAGGCAATCTCATTTTTCGATTTCCCATTCATGTATTCATTCCACACCAACCATTCCAATGGAGAAAACAAGGTCTTGGCTTGTTGGAATAAGGCCTCCCATTCTTCATTAAAAATCACCCTCTCTTCCAAATTAACGTTGGGGTCTTTTAACAAGTCTCGCAATGTTTTTTCTTCCCCTTCTTCCACCGGCTTGTCCAAGGATACCGATTCATTTAAGGGGGAGTGTTTTCTTCGAGTAGCGCCTCGAATGGCATCCACAATCTGACGATGAACACAGATTTCCGCAAAGGTTCGAAAGGAGGCTTCCTTTTCCGGGTCAAAGCTCCGAATGGCTTTAAACAATCCCATCATACCTTCTTGAATTACATCTTCCGTATCCGATCCCATCATATAATACAGCCGGGCTTTTCCTCTGACCCATTCCTTGTACCGCTGAAGCAACCAATCCATTGCTTCTTTGTCTTCTTGCTGGGCAAGTAGAACTAGTTCTTCATCCGGTAGAGCTTCCTGATTATTTTTCATCTCGCTGCCTTCTGATTTCATATAATAATACCGCCGCCGCATTGGATGCATTCAATGAAGTTCCTTGACCTTTCATGGGAATGGAAACCACAAAATCAGAATTTTCCTTCACCAATCGGCTAACGCCAAAGCCTTCTGAGCCAATAACCAGTCCGAGAGGGCCGGTTAAATCCTGTTTCGTATAGAGGGCACCATCCATATCACAGGCCCCTATCCATATCCCCCGTTTTTTCAGAAGTTCCATGGCACTGACCAAATTGGCCACCTTCACCACAGGTAAGTATGAGACGGTTCCTGCAGAAGTTTTCATCACGGTAGAGGTAACACCCACGCCCCTTCGATTGGGGATGATAATGCCATGCGCTCCGGCTCCCTCTGCACTACGAATAATAGCCCCAAGATTATGAGGATCTTCCAAGTGGTCTAGAATGACTATCAAAGGATCCTCGCCTCGCTCTTTCGCCAACCGAAAGATATCCTCCATCTCACCATACTGATAAGGTGGAACCACCGCTACGATTCCTTGATGATTGCCAAGGTCTGTCATTCGATCCAACAAGGATTTTTCTACATACTC
>CALFUG010000120.1 GCA_937928455.1 uncultured Clostridia bacterium | reverse complement strand
AATTTCTTCCTCTAACAATGCCACGGAAGCGATAGGCCCCGTGGTTTCTATGGTCAGGATTTTCATAGAATCCTCCCCTCTATTCCCCACACACGGAAAAGGCGACTCCCGGCATTCTCCCCCGGAGTGATGTGAATCCGAATAGCTTCTTTCGGTAAATGTTCCCATATTTTATCGGCCCACTCTATCACGGTTACACCCTTTCCATCGATATATTCTTCATACCCCAGTTCCCATAATTCTTCTTCTTGAATGCGATATACATCAAAATGATACAGGGGAAGCTTCCCCTCATGGTATTCTTTAATGATGGTGAAGGTAGGGCTGGTAACCCGTTGACCAATTCCCAACCCCAACGCCAAGTACTGGGTTAACGTAGTCTTTCCCGTTCCCAGGTCTCCGGTTAAAGCCACCACAGAACCGGGCTTCAAATGGTTGGCCAATTGAAGCCCGAATTGTTTGGTTTCTTCTTCGTTTTCCAAATAGTACCGTTCTTCTTTCATGGTTTCCCTTTTGCGGGCCACCCTCTCGAAAGGTTGGTGTTACTCTATCTTCGCAGAAAGCCCGACAATCGTTTATATAGCAAAAATGTGATGGTAGAGTTGATACCCGCTTTGACGAAATTAAAGGCCAGAATCATAGGCATTAAGGTCATCACCACTTCCCGGGGAACTCCCATAAACAGGGGTGTCACCACCAGATTGGCAAAGAACATGACCACCACCATGGCCAAAGAACCAGCGGCCAATGCCGTCACCGCCCTTTTTTTGGTTTTCCCTTTTCCATAAATTAAACCAGCTACCAACACCATGGTACCCGTGGCAATGATATGCATTATTATACCATATGCACCGCTATGTGCGCTAACGGTCAATCCCTGAATCACGGAAGTGACCACGGTCAAACCAAGCCCGGCCAAAGGTCCGAAAGCAAAGGTGCCGATCAGAATGGAAATGTCCGCAGGGTCATATTCCAAAAATGGTACGGCTGGGAAAATGGGAAAATGGATAAAGTACACCAGTACCACAGAAATGGCTACCAGCATCCCCATTTTCGCCAATCGGATGGTTCTCTTTTGGGCATTCAAATTGTTGTCGCTCATTTTCAAATTCCTCCTTGATTTTGTTGGAATCTGTCAGGTTACAAAAAACCCCGGAGTCCAAATAAACTCCAGGGCATTCCACGCGAATCATCGCTTGTTTCTTTCATCCGGACTGTAACCGTCGGTATCGGGATGGAACCGATTCGACCCAGGAAATTTTCCCCAGGCTCGTGGACTCGTAGCCAAAGGCTCTTTACCACCGGTGAGGACTTTCACCTCGCCCTGAAACAGATTAACTATTTAACAAACTTATTATACCCCTCCCCCACCTTGGAATCAAGAGGTTTCTTCTTCTTTTTCCGCCGGGAGGTGTTCCTCTTTGCTCAGTTGGTAAATGGCTTGACCGTAAATAACGGCCGCCGTCATCAATTGGGGAATTTCCATATATTCGTTTTTCTGATGTGCCACCTCCCGGTTTCCCGGCATAGAAGGGCCGAAGGCGACAAAATGATTCATGGCCCGGGCATAGGTTCCGCCGCCAATGACCAGTGGATGGCTTTCCACATCTCCCGTCACTTGTCCATAGACACCCATCAGTTTCTGAATCAAGGGATCCTCCTTGGAAAAATATATGGGATGCTGCACCATGGTCTTAATCACCCCCATTTGTTGGGGGGTTAACGTCTCCATTAAAATAGCATAAATCTCCTCATCCTCATAGGTGACCGGATATCGTACATTCACCGTAATCCTGGCTTCCTTGCCATCCATATATGCCTTGCCGATGTTGAGAATCAATGCACCACTTTCCTCATCCGCCACGTCCAGGTTCAACCCCTTCCCGTGCAAGTCGTAACCGATGTGCTGGTTGTAGAATTGAATGAAGTCGTTCACATCATCTTCTGCAAAGGTAAGTTGGCCTAAAAATTCCATCAAAAGAGAAATGGCATTAAACCCATGTTCCGGTCTGGCACCGTGGGCACTTACACCTTCCGCTACTACCTCCAGGCTTTTCCCGGAAGGCTTACAGCGAAGGCCCCCTTTTTCTGGTACCGAAAAGCAGGAAATCTGTTCCTTGATTTTCTCATAAACCTTGGGATCCTTATGGAACAATAAGGCCCTGGCATAATCCGCCACCATATTGGCTGCATGACCGCCCTTCAGACGACGAAGCTCCAACCCCCGTTCCAACCCCACGGTTTTCGAAAGCTTCTTAGCCACATCAAAGACCAAAATCCCTTTTTCCCCGGAAATAGCCGGGAATTCCGCATCGGGTGTAAAGCCAAAATCCGGGGCCTTTTGTCTGGAGAGATAATAATCCATGCCGGACCAACCGGTTTCCTCATCCAATCCAAACACCAATCGAATATTGGTCTTTGGCTCATACCCCAGTTCTTTCAATGCCTTTAGGGCATAGAATACGGCAATAGTGGGGCCTTTGTCATCCAAAGCACCTCTACCGTAAATTCGGTCTCCCACCACCTGACCCCCATAGGGCTCCATATCCCAATCGGTACCCTCTGGCACCACGTCCAGATGAAGCAGTACGCCCAGCGTCTTTTCCTTACCCGAAGCATAGTCCATGTGACCGCCATAATGGTCTACATCTACGAAAGAAAAACCTTCTTTCCGGGCTAATTCCTTCATATACAGCAAGGCACCATGAACCTCCTCCCCAAAGGGAAGAAGCTGATCCCCCACGGTAACGGGATCCTTCCTCACGCTGGGGATTTGTATTAATCCCGAAAGAGAAGCCACCAGCTCCTCTTCATAGCTGATGATTTTTTTGGTTAGTTCCTGCCATAAACCTTCCACTTTCATCTACTCCTCCTGATTCAACACGGTAGAATCTGTCACTACTTCCTCCGGTCGGAACCGTTGTTCTATCCGGAAAGATCCCAGTAGGTTCAAGGCATCCTCCCTGGCTTGCTGCGCTCTGGCCAAATGGCCGGAATCGGCCAGTTGGGGATTCTGGTCCAACTGTTCATCCAAGGGAATGATATAGTAGTGGTCCTTCCCATCTTTTCCGTATTTCTCCACCCAAGTGGGAATGGCTTCCATCACCAAACCCGTAATTTCATCCGCTGTTCGGTCGTACTCCAGCGTGACTTTTGCCATGGCTCCGGTTTCCGTATATCGATTCCCCAAGGTTTCCAACCGTTGATTGGAAACAAAATTACCCAGGCTAAAATATACCGGAACTCTTTGATTCGCCAACTCCATTTCCTGCAAGGTATGTGGGTGAGACCCAAAGATGATATCAATGTCCGAATTCTGCACCAGATTTTCTTTCATGTAATGTTGCCAGGGATTGGCCGTCAGCTGGTATTCTTCACCCCAATGGAGATAGAGAACCACCACGTCCATACCACTCTGTTTCATCCAGTGAACCTGTTCATTGATTTTGGCCACTTCCGCATCCATATTTTCATAGCCAAAGGAATTGATACGGTCTGCCGTTTCCTGGGATACGAAGCTGCCATTGATGGATACCCTTCCCGGAAGAGAAGGTGTCTGGTAGGTGTAAGCCAGCGTACCCACCCAAACTCCTTTTACCAGCCGAGCCGCCCATCTTTGCCGGGATAAATCGTCTCGACTGCCGGTGGTAACAAAATGCTGTTGCCGAAGAATTCGCAAGGTACGATCCATCCCCATAATGCCCCGATCGTTCACGTGATTATTGGCAGTAGCCGCCACATCAAATCCCACATCACGTAAAGTTTCTGCCAAATTATCCGGTGTACTAAAGGAAGGATAACCGGTATAGGGACTCTCTCCAAAGGTGGTTTCCAAATTCATGATGGCCAAATCGGCTTGTTGTACGTAGGGTTTCACATATTGATACACATCCTCAAATACATAGGTGCCATCCCCCTGGGCGGCAGCTACCAACTGGGTAGAATGATACATCACATCTCCCACGCAAAGAATTTCCAATTCCGTAAGATCCGCCGCGGGAATCTCCGGCTGATTTTCCGCTTCCGGCAAAGGTTCTTCTTGCACAAAAAGCAGTGAGTAGATTAAAAATCCACTCACCAAAATCAACAGAACCAACAGTATCTGAAGTAACCGCTTTCCTTTCATGATTCCTCCGAACCCAGAATACTAATCGACGGCTTCTACTCTGACGATTTCAGGATAGGCTTCTTTTAAAATCCTCTCTACTACTCCGGACAAGGTCATTCGAGCACCGGGGCAACCCACGCAATGTCCTTGCAATCGCACCTTCACCACTTTGTCCTCGGTATACTCCACGAACTCGATATCTCCCCCATCTCTTTGCAACAAAGGTCGAATTTGTTCCATGGCTTCTCTGATTTTGTCTTCCATTTTTTTCCTCCTGTTTTTTCTCAACAATTCTATTCTGTGGGTGGCACCCAACCCCAACTGGGTACTACCGTAAATATTGTGGTAAACTCTTTGTCGCGTATGGTTTTTATCGCTACCGATTTTGTAGGATCTCCGGTTTCATTGAAGCTGATGGAACCGGAAGCTCCCGAAAACTCATGGTGCTTTAAAATCTGTTCCATAATCAACTCCCCTCGTGTGGCAGTGCCTGCGTTCACAATGGCACTACGGGCCACCAGATATGCATCATATCCCAACACCGTGGCTTGGTCCGGCACCGCATCGGCACCATACTTCTTTTTATAGGCAGTCATAAAGACTTCCGTTTCCTCCGTCCCGGCCGCTTCATCAAACAGGGAGGAGAAGGCGATGATATTGGTACTTGCTGTGCCTGCCTGGTAAATTAAGGCTTCATCTTCCCAATCATCGGTCCCCAGGAAGGTGCAATTTAATCCCACTTCTCTAGCCTGGTTAATAATTTGAATGGAGTCTGCCAGACCCGCGGGAAGAAAACAAACCCGTATTCCGGAATCCTTCAACCGATTCAGTTGGGTGGAATGGTCCTCTTGACCGGTTGTGAACTCGATGGTAAGAGCCACGGAACCTCCCAGTTGAATTACCTTGTCTGAGAAACTTTTACTCACTGCTTGAGCCCGATCATCGTTTCCAGGCCTCATAACCGCCACTTCCGTGATATGAAGCTGCTCCACCGTATACTTGGCAAGGGCCACTCCCTGGAAAGACTCCACGAAACACACTCTACAATAGTATGGATTATTGGAAGTAACCAATGGATTAATGTTGCTAATGGCGATGGCAGGTACCTTTGCCTCTTCAAAAATGGGGGCTCCCACCAAAGAGTTTACACTACCGTAACTGCCCAACACCACACTCACACCTTTATCCACTAGATCCTTCGCCACCGTTGCTCCCACATAGACGTCCGATTGGTTATCTCCATATACCAACTCGATTTCTTTGCCCAAAGCCGTAGGGTATAACTCATGGGCTAACTCAATGCCCATTTTCTCCAATTCACCACCCGCCCTGTCTTCCCCTGTCAGCGGTTGGAATACGCCGATTCGAATTACCGACCGTTCCACCGCTTCATGAGTAATCCACGTGGCTACAAAATTATCATAGGTTTGGCAGCCGGCCAGCAGTAATACACATACCGTTAACCCGAAAACCTTCCACCTTTTCCCGAATTTCTTCATAAAACCCCTCATTCCTACCCGGGGACTTTATTCTCCCAAGTATGCCGCCCGAACCTTATCGTTGCC
>CALFUG010000119.1 GCA_937928455.1 uncultured Clostridia bacterium | reverse complement strand
CCGGTATCCGACGTGCCGGAAATCCAAATTGAAAGACCGGAAATCTACTTCGGAGAGCTAACCAATAATTATATTTTGGTGGGTACCGATGAAGAAGAGTTTGATTATCCGCAAGGTGAAGTAAACCAATATTCTATGTATGAGGGAGAAGCAGGAATTCAGTTGAATCTGTTAAACCGAATCATGTTTGCCATTCGGGAGCAGAGCTTGAAGCTGCTGGTTTCCACCAACATCGATTCCGATTCCCGAATCATCATCAACCGAAATATTCTGGAACGTGTGAAAACCATCATGCCCTATTTGGCGTATGAAAATGACCCTTACATCGTGGTAATCGATGGGAAGCTATGTTGGATTCTGGATGCCTACACAACCAGTGATAAGTATCCATATTCGGAACCTTATACGGAAGGAACTAACATCAACTATATTCGAAATTCCGTTAAAGTGGTGATTGATGCCTATAACGGCAGCGCTACTTACTATTTGGTAGATGATAAGGATCCGGTTGCCAATACCTTTATGAACATTTATCCCGCATTATTCAAACCGTTTGATCAAATGCCGGAGGAAGTGAGAAGTCACATCCGATATCCCAGCACCATGTTGAACATTCAGGCTAACGTATATACCAGATATCACATGAGCGATGTTCGAGTATTCTATCAGGATGAGGACTTGTGGGATATCGGTCGGGAAATTTTCGGAACCACGGAAACCCTTATGCAACCCACCTATTACATCATGAAATTGCCAGGGGAAGAAAAGGCGGAATTTGTCAACACTATCGCCTATACCCCCAAGGATAAACGAAATATGATGGCCTTGTTGGTGGCGAGAAATGATGGCGCAAATTATGGGGAGCTGGTGCTGTATCAACTGCCCAAGGACAAAATATTCTACGGACCCATGCAGATTGAAGCACAGATTGACCAGAACCCGGAGATTTCCAAGGAGTTCTCCTTGTGGAATTCTTCTGGCTCCAATTATAGCCGAGGGAATTTGTTTATCATCCCCATCGAGGACAGTTTGCTCTATGTGGAACCGGTGTATTTGGAGGCCACCAATTCTTCCTTGCCGGAAGTTAAGCGGGTCATTGTAGCGTATGGGGATCGGATTGCTTATGAAGAAACCTTGACTTTGGCTCTGGAGTCTTTGTTTGGCGCCACTACCGATGGGGAGCCCAATGAAGATGGCACCCCTGCTGAAGGAGGCGGAATTAGTTCGGATCTGACACAAGCCGAGTTGATTCTGAGAGCGGCTGCGGCTTATGAGAGCGCCATCACCGCCCAGAAGGATGGACGTTGGGCTGACTACGGTACACATATGCAGACGCTTCAAAAGTTACTGGAAGCGTTGGAGAGTATGACCAACAATGAAGCTTCTATGGATTTGCTTCCAGAAGATTTATTGGAAGAATTAGAGCTCGAAGTGGAATAGACGGATATCAAATAATCATTACGGGAGCGGGCGCAATGGTTGCGCCCGCTATCCCGTTACAAGGGAGGGGATATATATGTTAGAGTTTGATTTTGATAAAATGTTGTACACGATTTGGCCTCATCAAAATTCCAAGGAGGATCTTGTCCATATTCTTCAACAGCACCCGGAAGTGAAATTTGTTTCCTTGGTGGGTCTGGATATTGGCGGCCATGACACCGATGAAAAAATACCGGTAACGGCCTTTTTGGAGGATATCGACAAGATTCTCACTTCTGGCGTCCAAACGGACGGTTCCAGCGTACATCTTCCCGGAATTGCAGATCTTCACAATGCCAAGGTGGATATTGTCCCGGATCTTTCCGTGAATTGGTATGTAGACCATAATTTCATTAACCGGGATGTGAAAACCGGATTGCCCATCGGCACCCTTCGGATTCCTTCTTTTTTGGTGCATAATGATACCTCGGACGTGGGTTCCCGTGTTATCTTAAGGGATATGGTAAAAAACTTTAAGCAGGACCTGCTAATATTAATGAAGGAAAATCCCTATGTGCTGGAGACGGTGGGGATTTCTTCGGTGGAGGATATTGAAGATTTAGAGCTGACCTGTGCCACAGAGTTGGAGTTTTGGGTAAAAACACCGGACGATAAGGCGGACAGAGAGCAACTAACCACCGCCCAATCCATGAAGGAACAGTATTGGAAAAGAACCATCGGCCCGGTGCGAACCGCATTAGAGCGTTCGTTGATGGTATTGGATCGATACGGATTCTGTGTGGAAATGGGTCATAAGGAAGTAGGGGGCGTCAAGGCCAAACTGGGAAACAGTGGAAATTATGACCATATCATGGAGCAATTGGAAGTGGATTGGCGGTATGCGGATGCCCTTCAGGCTTCGGATAACGAAAACCAGGTAAAATACGTCATTAAGGATATATTCACCCTGCATGGGCTGGAGGTTACCTTTATGGCCAAGCCCATCGAGTCGGTAGCCGGCTCGGGAGAGCACACTCATATGGGGATAGCTGCCAGATTAAAGAACGGGAAAGTAGTGAACCTGTTTTCCCCGAAAAACGGAGACAAGGAGTTTCTCAGCCCCATAGGCTATGGAGCATTGATGGGGATTTTGAAGAATTATGAAGTCATCAATCCCTTTGTCAGCTCTTCCAACGATGCATTCAACCGATTAAAGCCGGGCTATGAAGCTCCTGTGTGTATTGTCAGTTCTCTGGGACATTCTGTGGAGCTACCTTCTCGAAATCGAACGGTGCTGATTGGACTGGTCAGAGATCCCAGAAACCCGCTGGCCACACGTTTCGAGCTAAGAGCGCCCAATCCCAAAAGCAACACCTATCTGGTGATATCGGCGGCCTATATGGCGATGTTGGATGGTATTAAGGCCGCATTGGAGGCGGGAAAGACCTCTCAAGAGCTGTATGCATCCATTAGCAAAAGATATGGAGAAGAGGATTTCTACCTAGACGCGGACCGGGAGTATCGCAGTGAAAAAGACCTTTTCGATGAATATACTCCGGAGCAAAGAGACAAATTGTTTGGGGTGGCCCCCCGAACGGTGTGGGAAAACATTCAGGC
>CALFUG010000118.1 GCA_937928455.1 uncultured Clostridia bacterium | reverse complement strand
AGTTCCGGAATGAAATTCCCGAAAGAGTTGTCATAGGCCTGATTTACTTCCATGATAGTACCCTGTTCTTTTCTTCCCGTGACGGTAGTTACCGTCACTTGGTCTCCCAAATTGGCCTCATTCTCCAGAAACCCTTTCGTCCAAAGTTCCAAAGGGACCTTCTTGGTATCGTCGGGAACCTGAGGTGCCCGCTCCTGCGGCGTTAGTATGATTTTGTGGATTCGGACCCAGGAATCTTTTGCAATCATGATGTTTTCCTTTCATTAGATGGTTTTAATGCTTTTCTTTTCCTCTATTTTACGATTTTCGCTTCCTCGCAAATCAGGTCCCGCATATCCCCCATAATGGCTCGGGGAACGGGAAGGTCAATCATGGTATAAAGTCCCGGTCTGGCGTTGATAACATGAGGAATCATATTGACACACATAGCGATGGTGCCGATGCCTCCCGGGATTTCCGGACTGTTGACCATGTTCACATTGGGGGTCCCCTTGATAATGACATAATCTCCGGTTTGAATGCCTACCTGTTCCGGCTCAATCTGTTGGGGGTGATCCATCTCGATTTTCATTTCCCCATCCACATATCCGTATCCTTTCATGGCGCAACCCGCCACATTACCGGCTTTGGCAAATCCATGAAGGGATTTTCGGTCCACCTCGGTCATAATGGGGTTCATGGCGGTTTCCACCTTGTCTACTTTCCAGCCGATGGCATCCGCAATCATATGAATGGACTCGTGGAACCCCACATGACCGGACAGATGGCCGGTACGAACTCCCTCTTCAAATTCTTCTTTGGTGATGCCAATTCCCTGCTCCGTCATTACCGCCGGGCCGAAGGGGGATAAGCTGTTGACTCTTCTGGCCGTTATGCTTTCCACTTCTTCGCAGCAGCCGGTCCAGAGAACTACTAGAAGGTCCATAATAAGGCCGGGGTTGATGCCGGTTCCCAGAATGGAGACTCCGTTTTCCTTGGCGATTCGATCCAACTCTTTGGCTTCCTCCGGAGACTGGGCTTGAGGATATGCCATTTCCTCGGCGGAGGAAACTACATTGATGCCTTGCTCCAGTACAAATTTTAATCGGTCAAAGGCCGTCTTGGTGAAGGAGTCGGTGCAGGTCAGGACCACGTCGGCAGCCCCTTTACGAATCACCTCTTCCGGGGTACCGATGATAACATCCGGCCGGTCCCCTCGGGGTGTTTGGATATAGTCGTACATGGATTTGCCCACTTTAGCCCCACGGCCCACGGCACCCACAATATCCACTCCTTTTTTCTTTAAAAGCATGTCTGCCATACCGCTTCCCATGGCTCCCAATCCCCAAATGATGACCTTTACATTTTCCATTTCTTCTTTCTCCTTTTCTATAACCACACGGGTTGTATCACTACGCACTGCTACTTCATAAATATTGCAAAGAGTGTGCCAAATGGGATTTGTGAGAAGCAGGAGAGTCATTTGTGCGGGGTTTATGAATGGGACTGAAAACTCACAACCAAAAAACTAATAAAGGAGAATTTAAAAACCCCTGAAACCCATATTTTTCAAGTGTTTTCAGGGGATGCTTTCAAAACAATACATTGTCAATATTGCCGGTGTAAATGGCACAATTCCCACAAGGGTCCCGTTCCTACCCGATGGCATGCCCACTATTTTGCACTGCTGTGCAAATATATTTGCATATTTAGTTTTCTATTGAAATTTCCGGGTGGCGTCCAAGTACTTGGTCAGCCTCCCGATATTCACATAATACAGGCTGTATTTGTCTTTTCTTTTCACATCAATTAATCCGCTATCCGCCAGTTTTTTCATGTGCTGAGAAATGGTGGCTTGAGAATATTCAAAAGCTTCCACCAGGTCGCCGGTACACACCGGTTCTCTTCGCTTGTTGCAATTCATGATATGACGAAAAAGGCGTACTCGGGCCGGGTGAGCCAACGCATCGGAAATGGTGGCAATCAGTTCCACTTCTTCCTCCACCAATTCATCGATTTCCTTTCGTAGACGCATCCACCCGATCTCCTTTCCATCCATATTTTTTCATTTTGTGCTGCAAGGTTTGCCTTTTGATACCCAGTAGCCGGGCGGCTTGGGAGATATTCCCCTCCGCGCTCTGTAAGGCTTCCTCTATCCATTTTCGTTCTGTCTGGACCAAATAGTCATCCAAGGAGCCTCTCAAGGCTTCCATTCTCACTTTTTCTTCCCCATGATGGTCCGGGTCTTCTTTGGGAATTCGAATCAATTTTTCGGTTAGGACGTGTTCCTTTTCCGTTAAACTGATGGCCGACATCAAAATGTTTTCCAACTCTCTCACATTGCCGGGATAGGGGTAATCCAATAACTTCTCCATGGCTCCTTCCGCCACCATCCAGACTTCCTTGTGAAACCGATGGTTGTGCTTCTCCAGGAAGTGTTCCACTAAAATGGGTATGTCTTTCTTCCGTTCCCTTAGGGGTGGCAATCTCAGGTTGACAATATTCAGCCGATAATACAGGTCTTTTCGAAGCCGCCCCTCCCGAATCAACCCCTCTGGCTCTTCGTTGACCGTAGCAATGATGCGGGCATCGATGGGAATATCCCGGGTGCCTCCCACTCTTCGGATATAGTCTTCTTGAAGAACCCGTAACAACTTACCTTGTAAAGCATAGGGCATGGCGCTGATTTCGTCAAGAAGCAAGGTTCCGCCACTGGCTTGCTCAAAAAGGCCTTCCCGGTCCACCGCTCCGGTAAATCCGCCTTTGGCCGTACCGAACAGGATTCCCTCCAACAAGCTTTCCGGCAATGCGGCGCAGTTTTGGGCCAAAAACGGTTTATTCTTGCGACCGCTTCCATAGTGAATGCTTTGAGCCACCAACTCTTTCCCCGTCCCGGTTTCTCCGTACAAAAATACCGAAGCATTGCTGCCGCAGGCTCTTTTGGCCAGGTCTACCATTTCCCGGAAAACAGGGTCTTCCCCCATTAAATCTTCAAAGGAATAGGTTTTAATGTGATCC
>CALFUG010000117.1 GCA_937928455.1 uncultured Clostridia bacterium | reverse complement strand
TATCCCATCGACAGGAAGTGGGTACAGCAGGAGTTGGGTTTTCGTCAACTATGTGAAAATACCATGGATGCGGTCAGCGATCGAGATTTTGCCCTGGAGTTCATATTTTGTGCCTCCATGGTGATGATGCACCTTTCCAGGTTTTGCGAAGAACTGATATACTGGAGCAGTAAAGAGTTCGACTTTGTGGAGATGGATGATGGCTACAGTACGGGAAGCAGCATTATGCCCCAGAAAAAAAATCCCGACATGGCGGAGTTGATTCGTGGGAAAACCGGAAGAGTCTATGGAGATTTGATGGCTCTATTGACGGTGATGAAGGGATTGCCTCTCGCTTATAATAAGGACATGCAGGAAGATAAGGAGCCGGTATTTGATGCTTCCGACACGTTAAGAGATTCCTTGTCCATCTTTACCGAAATGATTGCCACTTTAACCTACAAAAAAGAAGTGATGCGAGAAGCCGCCAGAACCGGGTTCATGAATGCCACCGATGCAGCGGATTATTTAGTAAGGAAGGGTGTTCCCTTCCGTCAGTGTCATGAAATTATCGGGAAAATGGTGTTGGATTGCGTACAATGCGGAAAAGGAATCGAGGAGTTGACATTAGAAGAACTGCAGGTGTATTCGGACAACTTCGAAGAAGATTTATATGGTTGCATTGCGTTGGACACATTGATTCAAGAACGGGAAAAAATCAACCAAATCAACCAAAAGGAACCGGAATAGAACCGTAAAAGAAGGCACCTGTCGGGTGTCTTCTTTTACGTATTTAGGGGAATATTAAGAAATATGGAAATGGAAAGAATAGGTGGCAGGCTTGAAACGGAATCTAAAGGATTATCATCTTCATGAGCTGGAAGAAATTATGGTGGAATTGGCGGAGCCCACCTATCGAGCCAAACAAATCATGGAGTGGTTGTATCGTGGAGTAAAAGACTTTGAGGCCATGAAGAATATTCCCATGACATTACGGGAAAAATTAGCCATGGATTTTCACACTGGTACAGCCCGGGTAATTTGTCATGAGATATCCAAGCAGGATGGAACCCAAAAGGTATTATTTGGATTGCCGGATGGGGAAGGCATTGAATCGGTAGTGATGCAGTATCGGTATGGATATTCCGTATGTGTTTCCAGCCAAGTGGGATGTTCCATGGGCTGCCATTTTTGTGCTTCCGGGCTCTTGGGCAAAAAAAGAAATTTAACTCCCGGCGAAATAATGGACCAGGTAGTCTCTATGGGAACTCTCGTGGGCCAAACCATTGGACATGTGGTGGTGATGGGAACCGGGGAACCCTTTGATAATTATGAAAATTTGGCCAAGTTTTTACGGCTTTGCCATGCAGAAGAAGGCTATGGCATGAGTTATCGTCATATCACCGTATCTACGGTGGGAATGGTGGAAGGGATCAAACGGTTTGGCAAGGAGTTCCCTCAGGTTAATTTGGCCATTTCTCTTCATGCACCCAACGACGAGATTCGAGATCAAATCATGCCCATGAATGGAAAATATGGGGTAAAAGAGGTGGTGGAGGCGGCCAAGAAGCATAGCGAAGTCACTGGGAGAAGGGTGACCTTCGAGTATGGGCTAATGGATGGCATGAATGATGGAAAAAATCATGCGGGGGAATTGGCCCAACTATTGAAGGGAATGCTATGCCATGTGAATCTGATTCCCCTAAACGAGGTGGCAGAATCACCCTATCGGGGCTCGAAACGAGAAAGGGTGTTGGCATTTCAAAAAGAATTAGAAAATCGAAAGATTTCCGTTACCCTTCGGAGAGAAATGGGACAGGATATCCATGCGGCTTGTGGGCAACTTCGCCTTGCGGCGGGGAAGGGTTTAAGTGTATAATTAAAAGTAACAAGTAGTGTTCCGGAAGAACACGGGCATGAGAAGAAAAGGAGGCGGTTATTATGGTGAAGTTGGTAATCGGTCATAAAGGGACCGGAAAAACAAAGATCATGATAGACTCTGCAAACGAGGCTGTAGAAAAGAGTGATGGCAGCATCGTGTTTATTAATACAGACAGCAGGTTGATGTATGACCTGAATTATAAGATTCGTTTCATATGTATGGAGGAGTATCCTCATATTACGAACAGCGATGAATACATCGGTTTCCTGTATGGAATCATCAGCGGAGACCATGACATCGAAACCATCTACATCGATAGTATATTAAAACATGCGGATTTCGAGTTGCCGGACCTGACGGAGTTTGTGGATCGGCTAAAAGACATTTCCGGCGTCCACGAATTGGACTTTGTGGTAAGCATCAGTGCAGACAAGGAACAGCTGGGACATGTTAATTTTGAAGGGTTAGAGATCATTAATTAGAAGACCTTCGGGATTGAAAGGGAAAACCGGACAATCCCGTTTTTTTTATGGAGGTAAGGATGAAAATACAAGTAGCACTGCTTCAAATGAAGGGAAGCATGGTCAAACAGGAGGCTTGGAAGAAAACGGAGCAGATGGTGAAGGAAGCGGCGGCAACGGGAGTTGAGCTGGTGGTTTTGCCGGAAATGTGGAATTGTCCTTATGCCAATCAATACTTTGCCCCATTTTCTGAAGAGGAAGGGGGAGAAACATATCAACTGATGAGTCGTTTGGCCAGAGAAAATGGAATTCACCTTGTAGGCGGTTCCATTCCGGAGCGCCAAGGAGATCGGGTGTATAATACCAGTTTCTTTTTTGACGAGGCGGGAAATTTATTGGGAAAACATCGAAAGGCTCATCTTTTTGATATCCATGTTCCCGGTAAGATTGCGTTTATGGAATCGGAAACATTAACACCGGGAGATTCGGCTACGATAATCGACACGAAATTCGGAAAAATAGGATTGGCCATTTGTTACGATGTTCGATTTCCGGAATTGTTTCGAAAGATGGCGTTATCCGGAGCCCAAGCCATCATTCTTCCGGCGGCATTCAGTGTACCCACGGGAGAGGCTCACTGGGAAATCTCTCTTCGGGCCCGGGCATTGGATAACCAAGTATATGTGTTGGCTTGTTCTCCGTCCCGTGCTTTGGAAGGTCCCTATCAGGCGTATGGGGGATCCTGTATCGTGGATCCATGGGGGCAGGTATTGGAGATGGCGGCCCAGGAAGAATGCATTATTTATGGACAACTGGATTGGGAGCATTTGCAGGAAGTGAGGGAGCAGCTTCCCTTGCTAAAGCACCGTCGACCAGAGCTATATGAATAATGGGGAAAACTTGGGAAAGGTCTTTATTTTGAACAGCGGATACTTTATAATGTGAGTATATTATTACTTCAGATATGGTAAGAGGAGGAACAAAATGAAAAAAGTATTAGCGATTTTACTTTGTCTGGTTCTCGTCATGAGCATGGTAGCTTGTGGCGGTGGAGGAGAAGAGCCTGCTGTAGAGGAAGGGCCACTAGTGGTTCTCATTACGGACACCGGTGGTTTGGGGGACGAGTCCTTCAATGACTCTGCGTGGGCAGGATTTGAACGTGCTAGAGACGAACTGGGTGTTCAAATCCAGGTTATTGAGTCTGCCAGCTCCGACGATTATCTCCCGAACATCGCGGCGGCGGTAGAAGCAGGGGCAGCCTTGATTGTATGTAACGGATTCTTGATGGCAGAAGCCACTCAGCAAGGCGTGGATCAGTATCCGGATCAAGCCTTTGCGTTGATTGACTCTGTAGATGCGCAAGGTCCGAACTTGTTAAACTTGACCTTTAATGAGCAGGAAGGCTCCTTCCTGGTGGGAGTGGCAGCCGCTATGTTGAGCGAATCGGATATCATCGGTTTTGTAGGCGGAATTCAGTTGCCCACCATCGAAAAATTCCAATATGGATTTGAGGCCGGTGTTCAGGCCGTGAATCCGGATGCTCAGGTTCTGGTAAACTATACCCAGTCCTTCAGCGATGCGGCTCTTGGAAAAGAGAACGCGTTGGCTCAAAATAAGTTGGGCGCCGATGTGATTTATCATGCTTCCGGCGGTTGTGGTATTGGGGTTATCCAGGCAGCGGGTGAACAAGGCTTCTGGGCAATTGGTGTTGACCAGGATCAATCCGCATTGGACCCGGAACACGTACTGTGCTCCATGATTAAGCGAGTTGACAATGCCACCTATAAAGCCATTGAGAGTGTAGTAAGTGGTACCTTTGAAGGTGGAAACTATGTATTCTCCCTTGTAGATGAAGGAATTGGCGTAGGCGACAATGCCGGCAATCTTCCCGATGATGTAGCCGCAGAAATCGATGCTTGGAAGACAAGAATACTGGATGGAGAATTCGTGGTTCCCTTTGATGCCGCCACATTTGCAGAGTTCTCGATAGAATAGTTTAAACGAACGAAATGGTCGATACATAAGGTCAGGCTTCTGCCTGACCTTATGTGAGTCTGAAAGAATAATTGGCAAGGATTAAGAATTAAGCTTGTTTATGATGCCAGTAGTGATAAATGAGCTTAATTCTTGAATATTCATAATCATATTATTTGGAAGAGAGGAAGGTGGAATCGCGCTTGGCAAAAGTAGTGGAAATGAAAAACATCACCAAGATATTTCCGGGAACCGTTGCCAATGATCGGGTGGATTTCGACTTAGAGAAAGGAGAAATCCATGTTCTTTTGGGCGAAAACGGAGCCGGGAAAACCACGTTGATGAACATCTTGTACGGACTATATCAGCAGACCTCCGGAGAAATCTACTATCATGGAAAGAAAGTAGATATTAAGGGGCCCAATGCGGCCATCGCGCTGGGAATCGGAATGGTTCATCAGCATTTTATGTTGGTAGAGAACTTTACAGTCGCAGAAAACATCATATTAGGAAACGAGCCAAGCAAGTGGAAGGGCTGGAAGCTGGACATGGAGGAAGCCGTTGAAAGGGTTCAGAAGGTTTCCGATCAATTTGGACTGAAGGTAGACCCCAATGCTTTGATTGAAGACATATCGGTGGGACTGGCTCAGCGAGTTGAAATTCTCAAAGCCCTGTATAAAGGTGCGGAGGTGTTAATCTTAGATGAACCCACTGCCGTGCTGACGCCCCAGGAGATTGATGAGCTGGGGATTATTTTGCGGAAGCTGACAGAGGAAGGGAAATCCATTATCTTGATTACCCATAAGCTGAAGGAAGTGCTGAGCATGAGCGATCGTGTAACCGTTATCCGGCGAGGGAAAATTGTCAACTCACTGTTCACAAGAGACACCAATGTAGATGAATTGGCGGAAATGATGGTGGGGCGCGAAGTGAAACTTACCTCCGATAAAAGGGAAAAGGAAACGGGAGATGTGATTTTATCCGTAGAGAACCTGGTGGTGAAAGATCATCGAAAGCTGGATGCGGTGAAGGGGGTTTCCTTCCAGGTGCGAGCCGGAGAAGTATTGGCCGTCGCCGGAGTGGATGGGAATGGACAAAAGGAACTGGTGGAGGCATTAACCGGTCTTACGAAAACAGCCAGTGGAAAGGTGATGTTATGTGGTACGGATATTACCGGTGCCAGACCCAGGAAGGTCATTGAAGCGGGTGTGGGGCATATTCCCGAAGACCGACATAAAAGAGGTTTGATTCTTCAGAGCACATTGGCGGAAAATTTGATTCTGGGATTTCATTATTGCCCCCCGTTTGCGAAAAACGGAATGATGAATTACGAGGCCATTCATGAACATGGAAAAACCTTGATTGAAGAATTTGATGTGAGAACTCCCAATGAAAATGTTGCCGCTGGCTCTCTTTCCGGCGGGAATCAGCAAAAAGCCATCATCGCCCGGGAATTCTATAAAGATCCCCCGCTATTGATAGCGGCACAGCCTACCCGCGGACTGGATGTTGGCGCCATCGAATTTGTGCATAAAAGATTGTTAGAGCAACGGGAGAACAATAAGGCGGTATTATTGGTTTCCCTTGAGTTGGATGAAGTCATGAACCTGGCGGATCGGATTGCGGTAATTTATCAAGGAGAAATCGTAGGAGTACTAGACGGTAAAGATGCCACAGAACGCAAATTAGGAATTATGATGACCGGTGGTTCTATGGAACAAGCCATGAAGGAAGGGGGAAGGTCCAATGAAGCAACGACTGCTTAATGCCTGGTCCGTTCTCAAACTCCCGCTGATTGCCGTGTTGGTAGGATTTATTGTGGGTGCCATATGTATTTTGGCAGCTGGCAGCAACCCGATTACCGCATATGTGGCTTTGTTTAAAGGAAGTTTGGCATCCATCCCCAGTATCGGGGAAACATTATACAAGGTAACACCCATTCTGTTGACCGGGCTGGCAGCGGCCATCGGGTTTCGATGCGGACTGTTCAATATCGGAGGGGAAGGTCAATATGTAATGGCGGCCATTTCCACCGTAGCGGCGGCATGGTATTTTCAATGGATGCCTCATTTCATTCTGGTTCCTTTCCTATTGGTAATTGGGATTCTGGCAGGAGGAGTCTGGGGAGGCATTGCGGGAATTTTAAAAGCAAAAATGGGAATCAATGAGGTTATCACCACCATTATGCTGAACTGGACCGCCTTATATCTTTCCAACTATTTGGTGAGAACCGTTTTGAACCCATCTAACATTCTGGGGGATGCCCCTTCCGGTCATACGGTAGTGGTGCCGGAAGTGGCGCGACTGGGAAAACTCAGCAGCATGGTACCTGCCTTTGGATTTTCCAGTGTACATACCGGTATCTTTATTGCACTGGGGGTGGCGGTATTGATGTGGTTTATACTCTTTAAAACCACTCTGGGTTACGAAATTCGTGGAGTGGGGTTGAACTACCAGGCGGCGGAGTATGGCGGTATCAGTAGTGCGAAGAACACCTTTTTAGCCATGTTTATATCCGGAGGCTTGGCGGGTTTGGCAGGTTCCATTCAGATATTGGGATTGGTCTACATGGTGAACCAATCCACGGAACTCCCTGGATATGGATTTACCGGTTTATCGGTGGCCCTGGTGGGGTTGAGTCATCCTCTGGGCTGTATCCCGGCTGCCATCCTGTTTGGAATATTAGATAACGGCTCCCGGCAAATGCAACTGGCGGGAATCCCCAAAGAGATTACGGCAATTATTTCCGCGGTTATTTTGGTGTTTGTAGCCGGAGCCCTACTGCTGAAATATGCCAGCACTCGATATGAAAAGAGAAAAATGAAGAAAAATGGACCTGTTCAGGGCGGCCCTGTTATGGATACTGCCGGAAAGGGGGTGGAGTAAATGAATTCGATGATTGCATTGGCCGTCATTGCTTCGGCCATTCGACTGGCAACTCCACTGCTGCTTGCTGCTTTGGGCGGTGTTTTTTCGGAACGGTCCGGTGTGGTTAACATCGGATTGGAAGGTATTATGATTTTCGGTGCATTCTTTGCCGTATGGTTTACGCATCTTACGGGGAATGCTTGGATTGGTGTCTTGGCATCTATGATATTTGGCGTGGTGGCCGCTTCGTTGTTGGCGGTTATTTCCATTAATCTGAAGGGGAATCAAATCATTGCAGGAACGGCCATTAACTTATTGGCCGCTGCATTGACAGCATTTTTCCTGGAGTTAATTTGGCATCGATCGGGGTCTACTCCCATCTGTCCGGATATGTTGACCAGTAACCCTCTTCGAGTATTAGAAGGAATTCCATTAATTGGAGATTTGTTCAAGCAATTTACCCCTTTCGTATATTTGGCATTTATATTGGTATTTGTCACCTACTATGTTCTTTGGAAAACCCCCTGGGGCCTTCACGTGAGAGCGGTGGGCGAACATCCCAAAGCGGCGGATACTGTGGGAATTGGGGTATACAAGACCCGTTGGACCTGTGTGCTGATTTCCGGTGTTTTGGCCGGATTGGCGGGGGCTTGCCTTTCCATTGGCACCGTGGGTCTATTCCGGGAAGGAATGGTGGCAGGGAAGGGATTTATCGCTCTGGCGGCTATGGTGTTCGGAAAGTGGCATCCCGTGGGTTCTTTGGGGGCGTGTTTGTTCTTTGGGCTATGCTCCGCCATCCAAATACAGGCCCAGTCCTTCGGGCTCAATGTGCCCAGCGAATTCCTGGCCATGGTTCCTTATGTGGCCACCATCATTGTACTCATTGGAGTAGTGGGCAAGGCGGTTGCGCCGAAGGCCGACGGAACCCCATACGAAAAGGACGAAGCATAGTGTGAAAGAATGAGGATTTTGCAAGAACTTCCCACAATTTTAGAAGAGGCCAGAAAAGCTGCGGATCAAATTTTGCAGTCTTTGGAGAATCCGCATCAATCCTGTCGGTTTTTAGAGGCGATGGTTCATTCCGGAGGGGCGAAGGAAGAAAACATGGAAAACCAGGTGGTTTGGGGGGATAACCTGGTTTATATTACAGAGCTGCTGGAAAATGGGTATGGAGAAAAGGTGGATTTGGTCTATGTAGATCCTCCCTTTTACTCCAAGTCCAATTACGATGCAGTGGTGAGATTGGAGTCCGACAAGAATCCATCAACGAGTCTTAGGAGAGAAGCATATCGGGATTCCTGGGAAGATGGGATGAGTTCGTATCTGGAAATGCTGGCACTACGATTCCTCCTCATCAAAGAGCTCCTGTCTCCCAAGGGATCTTTGTGGGTCCATATGGATTGGCACGCTGTGCATTATGGGAAGATTATGCTGGATGAAATCTTTGGAGAGGATGTATTTGTCAACGAAGTAATCTGGCAGTACAAATCCGGCGGCAGCACCCAACGTCGATTTAGCAGAAAACACGATACGTTGCTGTTTTACGGGAAAACAAAGGACTATTTTTTCGAACCACAAAAAGAAAAATCATATAATCGCGGGTATCGTCCCTATCGATTCAAGGGAGTGAAGGAATATAGGGATGAGACGGGATGGTATACCCTGGTGAATCAAAAGGATGTTTGGCCCATTGACATGGTGGGGAGAACTTCCGGTGAGCGAACCGGATATGCCACCCAAAAGCCGGAGGCGCTGATGAATCGCATTATAGAAAGCTGTAGCAAGCCAGGAGACTTATGCGCCGATTTTTTTGCCGGGTCCGGTTCCTTTGGGGCTTCTGCGGTGAAATTAGGGCGGCGATTCCTTCTCTGTGACTCGGAAGAAATAGCGGTAAATCACATGATTCCCCGGTTGGCGGATTTGGATGCTTCCTTTCGATATTTAAGGGAACAACATCGACGGGAACATGAATTGGGAGAAGGCATTTTTCATGTTCAGGTGCAACCTTCGGACATTGCGCTTCAAAAAGTACTAAAAATTCAGTGTGTGGATTACCGCTTGGATTTCCATAAGATACCGGTGGACGAAAAAAGCCGGGAGGTTCTCCGGAAGGCGTTGGAGAAGGACCCGCTTTCTTTGCTGGCATATTGGAGCGTGGATTTAAACTATGATGGTATCACCCATAGGAGCCATCAAGTATTTGCCCGAAAAGGCAAAAAAATGGAAGTAAATTTTGAATCTTTTGCGTCGGAATTTCACCGGATTCACATCATGGGTGGGGATCTGTTGGGGAATACGTTTTGTAAGGAGTATAGAATACAATGAAGAGGATTCCAAAGCCCTCGAAGGAGAAGGTAAAAATATTGGTAACCGATGTTTTGGTCGCTTTGCTTTCTTGTGCCATTGGCGCTTTTTCCTTGCAAGCGGTGATGATTCCCAATGGGTTGACTAGCGGCGGTTTGACAGGAATTGCCCGAGTGATTCAAGTGTACACCCCTTTGGATTTCAGCGTCATTTATTATGCCGGCTCACTAGTCATCATTGTTTTAGTGGGCATTTTTCTAGGGTTTCGGGAAGTTCGAAAGATTTTGTTTTTGACCATACTTTATCCTGCTGTCATTTTTGTTTTTGAGAAATTCCCCTTTGAACTGCTGGAAGAGAACGACGTTATTTTGGCCGCCATTTTCTGCGGGGTGTTTGGCGGAATATGTTCAGGATTGGTATTCTGGCGAGGATATAGCTTTTGTGGTACCGATGCCATCGCGAAAATAATGAAAAAGCATCTGTTCCCACATCTGCCTCTCAGTCAGATTTTGTTGGTGATTGATGGTATCATTATTATCGGGTCTGCTTTTGTTTTCGGAAGAAATATTGCGTTGTATGCCTTGGTGACCCAAGTTATCTTTGCCAAGACCATTGACTATGTTATGTTTGGATTTGAAACCAAGTTGGTGAAATTGGAAATCATTACGGACAACAAGAAGATGATATCGGATCATATTATGCAGGAACTGATGCGGGGTGTTTCCTGTTCCCAGGTAGTGGGTGAATATACGGGGGAAATGCATTA
>CALFUG010000116.1 GCA_937928455.1 uncultured Clostridia bacterium | reverse complement strand
ACCAGATTATTGGCAGCCGGTGTTTTCAAGGTGGGGTCGATTTCACGAAGCAGCAGGATTCCGGAGCTTACCGTACCGGTCATCATGCCAAACATGGACATAAACCCTTCGTAGTAATAATCCGGGTAAAGTATCTTGGTAACCCGCTTCATATAATAGAATGTACCCAGTCCCCCGGCCAGGGACATCAAGATGAACACGGTCCAGTTTCCGGACAAATCCCCAATCTCAATGGAAGCAATCCCTGCCACAATCATCACATCGAATGCCAGTCCGGAGATTCGGCTCAGCAGGTAATTGTTTTGATATTGCCGTGTCATGATGGACCGGTCCTTTAAATGGCGAAGAATAAATCGAAGCAGCATGGCCAACAAAGATCCCACGATGAAGTTAAATCCCCACAAGAGGCTGTTTACCGACCCGCCGGCTGCCGGGGATATGCCATTGATGCCGGAAGTCAATCCCCAAGTGGTGAGATAGGTTCCCAAGTACACCAAAACCACCAGTGCCACCTGCACCGATAGGCGATCCACCGATTCCGCCACCGGGATCTCATCCTTATGCTGAAACATATCAATGGTCACAGATCCGGATATTTCTTCGTACCCATTCCCTCGAATCAATCCCTTGCGGCGAAGTATGTTTAGATAGATAACTCCTGCCACACAGGCCCAAAGAAATCCCGTGGCCGCAATGGCCAGTGCGAAGGATCTTCCGCCGGCCATCCCCAAACTCTCGTAGATGGTGCCCACATTGTTAGCTTGTCCGGGACCTTGCCCAAACCCCATGGGTAGTACAATTCCCGCCGATTTGAAGAACTGGGGCATCAGAGTATATCCCACTCCGATGGTAATCAACAGCCCCATCAGCCCTTGAAACAAATACACGCTGACTATCAGGGAACCGCTTCGCACCCCCACCCAACGTCCGGTCTCCTCCATAGTGGAAGGCTCCGGCACCCGCAGGGTCATGGCGATGAACCCCAAAGCAATCCCGTGATAAGTAATCATCTCCAATAGTTCCAGTTGCATATTGAGGATCCCCGTCGAACGAAGGATTAATAGCAAAAATCCCCCCAATACTGCCGTGGGCATTAAGGAATTACGAATGATGGGGAAATTCCTGCGAAGGGCATTTGCCGCCAAAACCGTAGCGGCGATGATTCCAAATTGGACCACCACATTCCATAGGCCTACATTTGCTGCGGAAAAATCCATGGATCAATCTCCTTTCGAATCAAACTCTTCTAACGTCTCCATTTCCGGTCAAGTACTTATATAGAACCACATATTTACGGGCGCTTCTGGGAAACTTGGACTTAATCTCATAATGGGCATTCCCGGAAGAAAATACGATGGACTGTTTTCCATGCACATTCATGTCAATTATTTCTTCAAAGGGAAAGACATACTCTCCCAGGGTGATTCGATCTCCATATAGGCAAAGAGTACCCATGGCCAGTTGAATTCTCTTATGGGATACCGGATCCATGAGATACAGCAGTTGTCCCGGATCGGAAAATGCTTTTTTGGTTCCCAGCTGTTGGGCCACTCCGGCCATCTCCTCCACCTGCCAGTTATCCCAATCGGTTACGGTGTGGTAGGGCAGATTCTTCCCATGAAGAATTCCATACTCGTCTATGGTAGAACAAAGGGAACAAGCGGTACAGAAAAAATCATTTCCCTTGCTTCGCAGGGTGCCGATTTTCCCACATGACGGGCACATATACAAAGTGATTTCCAGCCACTCCGCCAGGTTCTTTCCGCGATAGGCGATGGGGGTTTCCTTCTGTCTGGCATAGGCATCTTCGTGAAGGTCCCTTTGAATCAGCTCATTGATTTCCTTGTCCGACATATGCTTCAATTCTTCGAAAGGATAGACACCCACCACATAACCCTTCATTTTCCCTTTTCGATTTTTGGCCGCCCACCGGGGACTGGTAAAGTAACCTCCTTCAAAGCGATAGGTTACCAGAGTGGTTTGACATACCTTCACTAATTTCCCCGTTGCCGGCGCAATGGGATGGGTCACCCCATTGAAACTTCGATGACCTTCCGCAAAAATGCAAATGGAATGGCCCTTTCGAATCCTTCGCATCACATCCTTCACCGCCCCTGCATCCGCTGTGCTTTTCAGCTTGGACACGGGACCCGCCACCCAGTCAATGACCACGGAGCGCCAGCCCCAGCTCAAAACATGTTCGCTGGCTAAGAAGTACATATGGTGAGGGAAGCTTCGGGAAATCAAGATAGGATCCACATTGATGTTGTGGTTGGCTAAAATCAAACAAGGACCCTGAATCCGGTTGGCTTTTTCACTTTTAATGCGAAAAATCCAACCGCTGAAGGGGTAAAGAATCAGACGTATGATTCGGTATAGTACGATGTGCCTTTTGGCGTGTTCCATTTTTTATGCGGGAGAACCTGCGGCCTCCACTTCTCCTATTTTCTCCAATTCCTCCTGCTCCAACACGGTATATGCCACTTTTCCCACCAGGGTTTGCGGCAAGGAATCACGGTATTCAAATTCGTAAGGTATGGCGTATTTGGCGATGTTTTCTTTACAGTGCTCATAGATGCTCTCTTTCACATCGTCGGTGGGTTCAATGCCCGGCTTCAACACCAGAAAAGCTTTCACCTTCTCTATTTTGTAGGGATCCGGCACACCGATTACGGTGGACATGGATACTGCGGGATGGGCATCCAGCACATTTTCGATTTGAGATGGGTAGATGGAGTAACCGGAGGAAACAATCATCCGTTTGATGCGTTGCTTGAAATAGACAAAACCTTCCGAATCGATGACACCCAAGTCTCCGGTATGCAGCCAGGTGTGCCCGTCTTCATGAAGACGTAATACTTGGGCGGTTTCTTCCGGGTTATCCAGATATCCTTGCATTACGGAAGGGCCGGTTATGCAGATTTCCCCTTCCTCTCCATAAGGAACCTCCTCCACCGAATTCACCTTGCATATTTTATAGTAGGTGTCCGGGAAAGGAATTCCGATACTTCCTTCTTTATAGAAATCCTTGGGAGTCAGGCAACTGGCGGTTACACATTCCGTGGTGCCATAGCCTTCCCGAATTTGAATTTTTGCGCCTTGCTGTTTTAAAAAGGCATCTACCTTCTTCTTCAGTTCAACGGAAAGAGAATCTCCGCCGGAGAACACGCCTTCCAAGCAGGACAAGTCCACCTTCTCCATATGCTTATTGCGCAATAAGGCTTCAAATAAGGTGGGAACCCCTGCGATATAATTGGGTTGATATTTTTTCAAAAGCTCCGCATAGGTATCCGCACTAAACTGAGGCACCAGGATTTCCAGGCAACCATAGCACATACCGGTGTGAATCCCTACCCCCAGACCAAAGCCGTGAAATACCGGCATAATAGCCAGCATTCGGTGACCCGCTACGAGACAATCTCCGGCCGCTGCCGTCTGCATCGCCAAGGCATTAAAATTTAGGTTGGACAATAGAATTCCTTTGTTGGTTCCGGTGGTTCCCCCGCTATATAAAATGGCGCCCGTATCTTCGCCCTTTACCTGGGCCCGGAACTCTCCGACATACTGTTTCCCCACATCCATGAAATCCCGATAAAAAACCACCCCGGGACCCACCGGCACTTGGGGAATTTTTCGCCCCTTCTTTAGCCAATATCCCAAAGAAACCAAAGGTTTCAATTCGTCGCTGATGGAAGTAACGATAATATTTTTTAAGGAAGGTGCATGTTCTCGCGCCTCTTGGAATTTCGGGAAAAATCCATCCAGGGTCACTGCCGCCACACTGTGGGAACAGTTCAAGTAGAATTCCACTTCCTTTTGTGCCGATAGCGGGTGGATCATATTGGGAATTCCTCCCATACGATTCAGGCCGTAAAACATCACCAATGCTTGGGGGGAGTTGGGCAGACAAACGGTGACACGGTCTCCCTTTTTCACACCCAAGGCCACCAGGGCTTTGGCGCAGGTATCCACATCCTGGAAAAACTCCCGGTAAGTGGCTCTCTTCCCCAGAAAATCATAGGCTTCATAATCCGTAAACCCGTGTTCCTCTGCCTGTTGCTCCAGAAAGTCAATCATAGAACCTTGTGGGTAGGTAAGACGGGCCGGTATAGACCCGTAAGCGCTTAACCAGGGCGCCTTTAACGAAACATCATTCATCATAATCCACGGCCTCCTTTATCGGGGCTTCCAACAGCTTTGGGTTGGCAATCAAGTACTTTAGGAGCTTTACGGAACGGGCAAAATAGAAACCATCTGCAATTCTCTCATCCAAGGTGATTCCAAAGTTCACCACCCAACGAGGGGTAATGGTTCCCGCTGAATCCACCACAGGTATTCGATGAACATTGCCAATGGTAATCATAATGGAATTGGTTCCGTAATTATTCAAATGATGATAACAGGCATCGCACTTTATGCTCCCTAAATTGGAAACCAATACACTGGCATAATTCGTATCGCTATTACAGATGGACTTTGGCATCCATCCGTGGAAGTCCAAAAATCGAAAAACAGTCATAATAAAACGCATCACGAACCGGGGCATTTTGCAGAGAAAATCCAGAAGCCCGTCCACATCCGTCTTCCCATGATCCCGCATTTCCTCCACGTCCCCTGCAATTTTCTGCTGCAGGTCTTTTATGGTCATATCCTCACTCACATCCAGCACCATAATCATCTCTTGGGCTTCATCGTGAAAAAACCGTTTCACCATAAAGGCAAAGGTCAGCTTCTTGCGCTGATAATACCGCCTTCCGGCAATGAACCGGTTCAGATAGGGTCGATGATACAATGTCTTGGCCAACGCAGCAATAAAATAATGAAAGGGGGTCACTTTCGCATCCGGGTTCTCCCCTTTCACTCGTTCCAATTCTTCCATCAAGTCCGTTACATCGATGGTTTCATACAGGTATACCTCGGAATCGCATCGATTGGGAAACAGAAAGGGCATCATGGCATGTACGCCATCCAGCCCCCGAATCCGGGTTCCATCCCAACGATCTCCTCGTCTCTTCTTGTTTTCCAAATCTATCGACCCTCGGTCCTTTCATTGATATGATTCCCTATTATATCAAATATGGGGATAATTTCAATAGATTGCCGTGACCTACCCCTGATTTGTTAGGCTCTCAAGCTGCCATAATTCCTCCTGGGAGGGCACCTTGTTTTCCGGCATATAGTCCGCAATTCGGGACACGTTCATCAAATGGGTGTAGGTCACATTTTCTGAGATAGAGTTGTTGCCCCAGGAACCACATCCCAGAGTGTTGGTGGGGTTCAGACCATTAAAAAAGCTGCCTCCCGCACTAAAGGAACATGCCTGGTTCACCAGGAACCGGGAAACTGACAATTGCAATCCTGCATACTCTATATTCTCCCGATTATTGGAATGAATGGCCACACTATGGCCTTTCCCCTCTACCTCCAGATTGGCCTTGGCCATTGCCACGCCTTCTTTGAAATCATTATATCCATGTACTACCAATACCGGGCACATTTTTTCCTTGGTAAGAAGCTCTTCTTTGCCATAACCTTCTCCCTCCACCACGATAACCCGACAATCTTCCGGTACCGCAAGACCCGCCAGTTCTCCTATCTTTTGCGTCGACTGACCGATGGCATGACGGTTCATTGTCCCTTCCGGAAACAAGGCTTCTCGAAGGGTATCTCTCTCTGAATCCTGCCGTAAGACCAAACAGCCCTCCTCTTCAAAGCATTTCATAATTTCTTCCTTATCCTCTTTGGGGAAGATGGCGCTTTGCTCTCCGGAGCAAATGATACCATAATCAAAGGCTCTACCGGCCACCAATTTGGATACGGCTTCCCGGTAATCGATACCCCGGTCCAAAATGCATTGCACATTACCGGCGCCCACACCCAGGGCCGGTTTGCCGGAGCTGTAGGCCGCTTTCACCATACCCATACCGCCGGTGGCAATCACCACATCGCATTGAGCCATCAGGTTACGTGTATTCTCTCTGGACTGCCAATCCAATATTTGAATCAAATGAGAAGGCATCCCCAGCTTTGTTAGTGCTTCATTCATATATTCCACCGCCTTGGTGCTGCTCTTGATGGCCCGGTGATGGGGTGTAATAATAATGGCATTGCCGCACTTCAATGCAAACATAGCATTGCTCATAGGTGTAACGATGGGGTTGGTTAGGGGTGTAATGGATGCCACCAATCCCATGGGCTTTGCAATCTTCGTAATACCGGTTGTGTCATCTCTTTCCAGAATTCCTCTGGACTTCTTCCCCTTCAAATGATTCCAAATAATCGATGCCTTACTTTGGTTTTTGATGGTCTTATCGGGTACGTTGCCCATGCCGGACTCTTCCACGGCCATTTCCGCCAGCTCTTCCGCATGGTCGTAAATGGCTTTGGCGATGTTCATAACCGCAGTGTCCACCTCTTCTTGGGACATTTTTTCAAATTCAGCCTGGGCTACTTTCCCTCGCTGAACATATCCTCCAATGTATTCTTCGCTATTTTTTTCCATTGGTTGGTTTTGCTCTTTTCCTTCCATGTCAACTCTCTCCTTGTCTCCATAAATAGTACACTTATTATA
>CALFUG010000115.1 GCA_937928455.1 uncultured Clostridia bacterium | reverse complement strand
GTACCCACCTTTGTTGTGGATGCTCCCGGAGGCGGAGGAAAGACACCGGTAATGCCCCAATATGTGATTTCCCAGACACCGGATAAGGTGATTATGCGTAATTATGAAGGCGTTATTACCACCTACACCGAGCCGGTAGACTTACCGGAGATGAAGTGCACATGCGACTACTGTACCGGTAAAAAAGAGTACCATTATGAGGGCGTAGCCGGCTTGGCTCAAGGAGAACGGATGTCTATGGAGCCTTCCCATCTCCTGAGGCATGAACGAAACAGACAGAAATAGTATACATAAAGGAGCGTCTATGGGGCTGTTACGTGAGTTTTCTCAATTGAATAAAACCATTTCCATTGTAGGAATGGCAAAAAACTCCGGGAAGACCACCACCTTGAATTATTTTATTGAGGAGGCCATGGATGAGAATATTGCGCTTGGTGTTACTTCTACGGGTCGGGATGGAGAAAGCACCGACCTGGTGACGGGAACGGATAAGCCGAAGGTGTATCTTTACGAAGGAACCTTGGTTTCCGTTCCTACCAAGCTATACGAATTGGCGGAAGCGGGGTTGGAAATTCTTCGAATGACGGAGTATCGAACCTCTATAGGCCCTCTGCTTCTCTGCAGAGTGGTGGATTCCGGATACGTTCAGATTGCCGGTCCTCTTACCACCAAAGAGCACAAACTGCTATGCGATGAAATGTTGTCGTTGGGTGCGGAGCTCATACTTATCGATGGGGCTATTGATCGAAAGTCCATCGCGGCACCATCCACTTCGGATGGTGTTATATTGGCGACGGGGGCTGTGCTGTCCAGAAACATGAAGCGGGTGGTGGAAGAAACCGCTCATGTGGTGGGGATATATGGTCTGCCTGTTTTGGAAAATGAAAAAGCGCTATCTCTCATTCATGAGCAGGGAGGAAATCAAATTCTTTTTTTAGACCAAGAGGAGGGAGGAGTTCAATCCCGGACCTACGAAGGAAAAACAGGGCTTCGTGCCTCCCGGTTCCTGGATGAAGAATTGAAGGATTGCACCCGGTTCATATATCTGCCGGGGGCGCTCACCAGCGGGGTGATTGAGGACATTCACCCGGGCAAGTTGAAAAATCTTACTTTTGTGTTGAAGGATCCTACTAAAATTTTCATAGAAAGTCATTCTTGGCAGCAATGGTGCAAGAAGGGCTTACGGGTATTCGTGATAGAAAACATTCATGTGCTGGCGGTTTCGGTGAATCCTACCGCTCCTACAGGGTATGCTTTCGAGCATGAGGAATTGTTGGCATCCATGCGGGGTGCATTGCCGAACCTTCCCATATTGGATGTGAAACGTTAGGAGCTTACAGATGGCCAGAAGATTGGCAAATAGTAAAACAAAAAGTCAGGCAGGACTGGACTACGTGATAAGTAGTCTGAACCTGTTGACTCCCTTTGGTGAAAAAGCGAAAAAAGAAATGGAACCATATTTCCCGGGGCAAGAGGAAGATTTGCGGCAGGAATTGGACCGAATATTTTTGTTGAAAGAAGCCATATTGAACCATCGGGATTATTGGAGTCTGGTGGAGGGTGCCTTCATGGAAATGAAGGACTGTACCTTCAGCATCACCCGGGCTGGCAAAGATGTACTTACAGTGGTGGAGCTTTTTGAGTTGAAAAACCTTTTGTTGGCCATGGAAAAACTATTCCGCCATTTAGAGATGTTCCGGGAGACTTTTCAACAACCTCTTCCCGAGACTTTTCACTTGGAATCGGTGAAGGGTTTGTTAAAGGAGTTGGATCCCCGGGACGAAGGGATTCAAACATTTTATTTGTATGATGAATTTTCATCGGAATTGAAGGCTTTACGCCAAGATAGAAGATTGCTGGAAAAAGAGATTCGCTTGGAACGAAAAGCCATGAGTCAGAAGCTGAAAGAAGAAAAAGGAGTCACCTTAACCCCGAAGTTCGAGTGTG
This sequence comes from uncultured Clostridia bacterium, assembly GCA_937928455.1. Taxonomy (GTDB): domain Bacteria; phylum Bacillota; class Clostridia; order Peptostreptococcales; family Anaerovoracaceae; genus JAAZGD01. The sequence goes on along the minus strand of CALFUG010000115.1, from coordinate 556 downwards.
TGGTGTCCAAATCGGATGCCGCTCTTGTGGGCAAGATGGAGCAGATTCCCCAGCTTTGTCGTTGGGAAGAAGACTATATGTCGGTAACCTTTGGTTTGAAGGATACGGAAAAAGTGGACGGGCTGCTTCTCCGGATGAATCGTCTACAAGAAAGCATTGAGGAGGAGGAGTGGAAGGTACGTGAGGGTTTGTCTCAAAAGGTGGCCGCCTATGAAAAGCTGCTTCTGGAAAACGGAAAAAGAATCGGCATATTGGATCGAACCTATGCCAAAGCCCAGTTGGCCTTAAATCGTCAACTGGTAAAACCGGAGATTCTAGAGGAACACCGAATCGAGTTGAAGGAAGGCCGCCACTTGGAGGTGGAGTCTTTGCTGGAACGAAAAGGGAAGGAATATTGTCCGGTGAGTTTCCTTTTGGAACCCGGAGTCACCTGTATCACCGGAGCGAATATGGGAGGGAAAACGGTATCTCTAAAATTAGCCGGTTTGGTGGCCCTGATGACCCAGTACGGGTTTTTTGTACCGGCATCTCAAGCGAAGGTCGGTTTATCCTCATA
>CALFUG010000114.1 GCA_937928455.1 uncultured Clostridia bacterium | reverse complement strand
ATTGGCTCCAAGGGTGGGGCTCGAACCCACAGCCTATCGGTTAACAGCCGAGTGCTCCACCATTGAGCTACCTTGGAATACCAGTCCCTATCTCTAGCGACAATAAAAAGTATACCTTATCTCCGATGGGTATGTCAACACCAAAAATCGTATATTTTCTTTTTTCACCCATAACCTACTTCAGCCTCTTAATTCCGGTTTTTTTCTTTTCTTTCGGTTCCTTTGAAGCTGTTTTCATATAACTTTCTGTGGGAGTTTCTGGTTGGTTTCTCTTCTTCTCCAGATACTCTTCTTTTGCCGCCACGCTTTCTTCCACCAGTGCTATTTTCTTGCGATATTTCTGCTCTTCTTCTCTGTCACCCGTCTCTTTATATATTTCCGCCAACTCCCTCATACTTTCTATGTGACTGCCATTCTTCTCCAGTGTCCGCTTGAATGCCGGAATGGCATCCTTCCTTTGCCCGGTTCTGGCATAAGCCACTCCTAAGTAATAGTGCAGGGGCCACCACTTCTCAAACTCACCCTTTCGATAGCCCTCCAACACAGGGATTCCTTGGTCATATCTGCCGGTACTAATCCAATTGATAGCCTGTTCAATGCGCACCGGGTCTTCCAATTGTTTTAACCTTTTGGAAATCTCCTGGCGATCCCTAAAGTTTCTTGTGAAGTTAAGGAATTGCTTCCATGCCAGTTGCGCTTTTGTGTACAAGCCAATATTTAAATAGGCATATCCCAAATAGTAGTAACTTTGGGCATGCCTTGGATGAGCTTCCGTGGTCAGTTCGAAATATTCCAAAGACTCCGCCTTGAATCGACCGATGTATTCTTCATTGTTGGAGTTTAGATACATTTCTCTACAGCAACGAGCATAACTATACATTCCATGCAAATACTCGGGGTTCATGCAAAGAGCCGCACGAAAATGAATGCAGGCATCATCATATTCTCCCTTTTCCGCAGCATCCCGACCGTTCTTCAGCATCCCCTCCCCAATTTTATAATTGAATATTTTTTTAAGAAATTCAACATAATGTGGAGTGTACTGAAAATGAGGGTCTATCCCCATAATCCAAGCCATGTTTTCTGCCAAATGTGTGGGCTTTAAACCGCTTCCTCCTGCAAAATCAGACAAATCTTCCTTCCTTAGTGGAATGGGGACTCCTTTCATCAGCTCTTGCATGTTTCCTTTTTTTAAGTACTCGTCGGAAAACTCCGCAAAAACAAACTTACTCAGATACTTTTTGAAATATCGCCCCACTCGGTCTTCCCGGTATTGTATATCATATTCTTCCTTGGGACGCAGTACTTTTCTCTTAACACCGGTTCGCACCGACCAACTGTTCTTTCGAATCTGATCCGGGGTGGCCAATTCTTTTTTACGGGGGTCTTCTGCCACTTTTTGAATTTTGTTCTCTCCGGTGATGTTTGGTTTTTTAAACTTACTATTACTCATCAGATATTCCATCCTTTTCGATTAAATTTTTTGATTGCATCTTCGTTCAGAGTGTCTTGCATATCCATAGTCAATAATTCGGTAGCTCTTTCCTCCGTTCCCGGCAAGGTTCTGTTTTTCCAGGAAGAGTATTTCTTAAGAATTCGATACAGGTCTTCTTTCTTGTGAGATACTCCCTGGTATCCTTTCAAATGATAGAACAGGGCAAATTCTTCGAAAAAATCAAAGGAATTCCCTACCTGTTGAATCATATAGTCTAACGTTTGAGAAAACCCCCCACGATTATAGTACAAATTCAACACTTGCTCTATCTGTTTCAATCGCAGTAGATCTTTCACAGACAAATATCGATTTCGAATAATCTGATATGGCGCTTTCTCCTGATACACCATGTCATGCTCTGTGGCTTCCCTCCGAAGAGATGTCCCTTTTAATAGTTTCAGGAAGCCAAGCTGAAAGTGGTGCGCCTTCAGTGCATAGACATCGTTAAAAGAAGTACGAAAAGTATCGTAATCCTCATAGGGGAGTCCTGCAATTAAATCCACGTGTACATGACAATTCCCCAGCTGAATCAACTGTGTTGTATTTTCCAATACACTTTCTATATCTGCACTTCGGCCCACTGCTTCCAAGGTCTTTGAATGAGTACTTTGAATCCCCACTTCAAATTGTATTTGTCCGGGTCTTGCTTTCTTTAGAAGCCCCAACAAGCTGGAGTCCAACAGATGGCCCCCCACTTCAAAGTGCCATCCTGTGATCAGATTGTCGTTATCGATTACGTGTTGTATCAGCCGATAGCACCGTTCTCGATCCCAATTGAAGGTACGGTCTACCAATTTGACTTGCGAAACCCTCATCCGAAGGAAGTAATCCATCTCCTCTTTTACTCGATCTTCCGGGAGACTTCGCACCCCTTTTTCAATGGAGGAGAGACAATAGGAACATCGGTAAGGACATCCTCGGCTGCTTTCATAATACACCAATTTTTCTGTCTCGGGCGGTAGATGCTTATACGGAAAGGGCAAGGAATCTATTTTTATGGGTGGCTGCGGCTGGTTGACATAAATTTTCTTATCCTTTCGCTCCCGATAAATTAAGCCGGGGATTTGATGGTACCCGGCTCCTTGAAATCCCAAATCACAAAGTGCGGTAAAAATATATTCACCCTCGCCATCCGCCGCAAAATCCACTCCGGGATTGTTTCTCAAAAAATCCAGGGGATCGCTGGTAACTTCCGGTCCCCCCACTAAAATTCGCATTTCCGGATCTGCCTGTTTCAGCACGGAAATAATTCCTTGCGTCCTTTCCACATTCCAGATATTCACAGAGAAGCAAACAGCTTGATAATCTCCATAAAGAATTTCCGAGAGAATATAATCGTCGTCTTGGTTGATGGTAAACTCTTTGATATCACAACGCCATTCCGGATTCTCCACATTCTCCCGGGCCGCACTATACAGACATCGCAAAGCCAACGAAGAATGAATGTATTTTGAATTTAACGTAGTTAAAAGTACTTTCTCCATTACAGCATCCGAAACCTTTCATCTTTTAACATTCCCGTGTTCTCCATGGCCTTCCTTAATTCTCCCATCATACGTTCCTTGTCTCTTGGCAGGTCACCTCTCAGGGAAATATAGTTACTGGCATGATTGCTGCGGAAAACACATTTCTTTTTTACATTGATATTCTCCAGCATCACCAAGGTCTCTGCCAGCACCTCTTCCGGCGTCAGCAACTGAAATCTACCGGAGCGTACTTCTTCGGTAAGAGGCGCGGAAGGCTCCAGCATAAGCGTTAATAGACCTACATAGGAGGGCTCCATCTCACTAATCATGGTACCGGATTCTTTCCCATGCTCCATCCATCCCTCTTTTCCGGCAAGCCCGGAAATGAAAGTGACGGAAGCCTGTATGCCACTGTCTTCTAATCGTCGAACTGCGGAAATAATCTCCTGTCGGGTGGCGCCTTTCACAATATCCTGTAATACTTCATCGCTGCCGGATTCCGCACCGATATATACCATATCCAAGCCTTCCCTATGTAATTGCGCTAGATTTTCCTCCGATTTATGCAACACATCCTGGGGAGAACCGTATAGGCTAACTCTTTCACACTCCGGAAACAGTTGGCGGATTTTGCCTAAAATATAAGACAGTTTTTCCACAGAAAGGCAAAGTGCATCTCCATCTGCCAAAAATATTTTTTCAATTCTCTTGTAATAATTCCTGGCAGATTCTAAATCCTCAACAATTTCTTCCATGGAACGCACACGAAAGCTTTTGTCCTTAAACATACTGCAAAAGGTACATTTATTATGAGCACATCCGATGGTAACTTGCAAAATAAGGCTATAGGCTTCGCTGGGTGGACGATATATGCTTCCTTCATATCTCATTGGAGTCCTCCTACATTTTTTCCGGAGCATGAACCCCAAGGAGGTTAAGCCCATTTGCCAGAACTTGCTTGGCGGCTACCACCAGGGCCACTTTAGAGGCCCTTTCCAGAGGGTTCGGAACCAAAATATGCTCCTCATGGTAAAAACGGTTAAAGACCTGAGCCACATCCACCACATACCTGGCAATCACACTGGGTTCATAACGAGCACCGGCATCCACCACCCGGTCCGGGAAGGAGTAAAGTAGCTTCACTAGCCGATACCCGCAGTCCCCGGTTAAGTAGCCGGGATCCAAACCATCCATTGACTTCGCCAGATCCAACGTTTCCTCACCCGCATTTCTCAAAATGCTGCAAGCCCGGGCATGTGTATATTGAACATAGGGTCCGGTTTCTCCTTCAAAGGCCAATACCTTATCCCAGGAGAACACGTAGTCTTTCCCTCTGGAGTTGGACAACTCATTGAATACAATGGCGCCAATTCCAACTTGGGCGGCCGTTTCTTCCACATTGTCTGTATTCACATTCTTTTCCAAAATGATTTCTCTGGTTTTTTCAACTGCGCGCCGCAAAACGTCTTCCAAAAACACCACCTTGCCTTTTCGGGTGGAAAGATTGTCTCCATCCTCCAAACTTACCAGCCCAAAAGGAATATGCACACAGTCATTGGCCCAGGAATAACCCATCAACTCCACAATCTTCATCCATTGTTGAAAATGAAGTATCTGTTGATTCCCTACAATATATAGGTTTTTATAGAAATCGTAGGTCTCTTTTCGATAAATGGCCGCCGCAATATCCCGGGTAATGTATAAGGTAGAGCCATCTCTCTTGGTAATCAATGCCGGGGGCAACTTATACTCCTCGAGATCTACAATCTTGGCCCCTTCCGAGGGCAGTAACAACCCTTTTTCGTCCAGTTCCTTTACCACCCGATCCATTTTGTCGGAATAGAAGCTTTCCCCTGCCAAAGAATCAAATTCGATACCCAGCATGGTATATACCCGGTTAAACTCTTTGAGACTTTCATCACGGAACCATTGCCATAGTTCCTGTTCCTCCGGATTTCCTTTTTCAAGATTGAAAAAAGCCTTTCTCGCCTCTTCCTCCAACTCCGGGTGACTCTCGGCCTCCTCGTGAAATTTCACGTAATAGGAAAGCAATGTATCGATGGGCGCTTTCACCACATCTTCTCTTTTCCCCCAATGCCGATACGCTACTATCATTTTCCCAAACTGGGTTCCATAATCTCCCAAATGGTTAATTCGGATGGTTTCATACCCCAAATAATCATATATTTTATATATGGAGTTCCCAATCACGGTACTCCGGATATGACCGATATGGAATGGCTTGGCGATATTGGGAGAAGAAAACTCCACCACTACTTTCTTTCCTTTTCCCTGCTCCGATCTTCCGTACTTCTCTTTCTCGTCCAAAATTGTCTGTATGACTTCCCTGCTGTATAAGTCCTTTTTCATGAAAAAGTTCAAATAAGCACCCACTGCTTCTACCTTCTCGAAGGCAGGATGATCCTCCAATCTCTCCGCCATTTCAGAAGCAATAACGGGAGGCGCTTTTTTCATCGCTTTCGCCAACCGAAAACACGGTAAAGCATAGTCTCCCATTTTTTCCTCCACAGGGACTTCAATCATCCCGCTCAATTCCTGCCGAGGTATTTCCATAAAGGACGCCAGCAATTCCCCTATTTTTTCTTTGTAATCCACCATTGTTTTCTCTTCTCCTCCGAATTATTTTTCTCGTAGTGTGACGACGGTGACCCCGTCGCCCCCCTCATTATAGCTCCCCTTTTGAAAGGAGGTTACATGTTTGTGATGCCGCAGCATTTCATGAATTCCTTTGCGTAGAACCCCTTCTCCCCGGCCGTGAATTACCGTCACCGTTTTCAGTCCGGCCATATATGCATCATCTAAATACTTATCCACCACCATAACCGCCGTGTCCAAATTTTCACCCTGCACATTTACACTGATGGGACAACTTCTCGCTCTATATAGACGGGTGTCCCCGCTCCTCTGCGTGGTTTTGGCTTTGGGCGCTCTATTCTCTGTGATGGGAACCACATTTTCCGCCTTCACTGTCACCTTTAGTCTTCCTACCTGCACCATCAATTCCCCTTTATCGTCCGGTAGAGAAAGCACTTCGCCAATTTGGTCTAAAGTGACAATTCTCACCCTCTGCCCTGATTGTATGGTAGCAGGGTCCGTTGAAATCGGCGGCTCCGGATTCTTTTTTCTCTCACGAAATCGACTTTCCATGGTTTTTAACTGACTCTTCAATGGTTGGAATTGCTGTGTGTTCTGCGCCAACCCTTCCCGTTCCACTTGGGCCTGTGCCTCTCGAGAAATTCTGGATAACTCTTCTCTGGTTTCTTCTACCATGGTTTTGGCCTCTGCCCGGGCCTCTTCCAGTATTCTTTCTCTTTGTTGGACCAGCTTTTTTTCCATACTGTCCAACTCTTGTTGTTGTTTCTTCATGGAGAGGTTCAGATGTAAAGCTTCTTCCTTCATCTCTGAAATTGCCTTTTTTTCTTGGTTGAGTTCCGTTATAACCTCTTCGAAAGCCAAGGCGTTCTCATCCAGAAGGCTCCGTGCCTCTGCAATCAGGTCCCCCGGAAGCCCCAACTTCTCCGCAATCTCAAAGGCATTGGACCGTCCCGGAATTCCCATGGTCATATGATAGGTGGGACTCAAGGTTTCTACATCAAACTCCATGGATGCATTCTCCACCCCCGGGGTCGAAAGTGCATACTTTTTTAGTTCCGTATAGTGGGTGGTGGCCAGAATGGAAGCTCCTTTTTGGCCTAAATTTTTGAGAATGGCGATGGCTAATGCCGCTCCTTCGGTGGGATCCGTTCCCGCTCCCAGTTCATCTAGGAGCACCAGGGTGTGTTCATCACAATTTCGAACGATATGAACAATATTGTTCATATGAGAGGAGAAGGTGCTTAAACTCTGCTCAATACTCTGCTCATCCCCGATATCCGCATATATTTTTTTAAAAACAGGGATTTTCGTGCCTTCCCTTGCCGGAACATGAAGTCCGGCTTGCGCCATCATCACCAAAAGACCGGTGGTCTTCAACGTCACTGTTTTTCCTCCGGTATTGGGCCCTGTGATGATTAAGGAATGGGTTCCTTCTTCCAATGTGATAGTCACCGGCACCACCCGCTTGGCATCAATCAAAGGATGCCTTGCAGAAATTAGGCACAAAGATTCTCCCTGGATGATTTTCGGTTCTGTGCCATCCATCTCATAAGAAAGCCGGCCTTTGGCAAAAATTACATCCAGTTGAACCAATAATTGTTGGTTATTTGACAGGGCATGGAACCATTGGGATACCATGCCGGAAAGCTCTAGCAATATTCGCTGTACTTCAGCTTGCTCCGCAAGTTCTAGTTCCCGGAGTTGATTGTTCAGGTCTACTATAACCTGAGGCTCCACAAACAACGTGGCCCCACTGGAAGATTGGTCATGCACAATACCCGGGAATCTTGCCCGATGCTCTTGCTTTACGGGAATGACATATCGTCCTTGTCGCAAGGTCACGATGGCATCCTGCAAATACGTTCGATTATCTGATTTGTTCAAAATCTGGTTGATTCGGTTTCGAACGGCTTCATTTTGTCTTTCGATGCTTCGTCTCAGATTTTTTAGCTGGGAGGACGCATCATCTGCCATCTCATCCTCGCTCAAAATACATCGGTCAATTTCATCTCTTAGCTGTTTCGGCGCTTCCAGCAATTCCGTCATGCCTCTTATGGTGGGGACATCCGGCAATTCTCCTTTCATAAAAGAGATCACCCTCGCCGCAATGTTCACATTGTATAATATCTGCAAGAGTTGGCGCATAGTTAAGGTTCCACCTTTGCGGCACAACTCCAGATACGGTTGAATATGGTAGAAGTTCCCTAGAGGTAACGGTCCCTTCTTCACAATAACGGACAGAGCCTCTGTGGTTTCCGCCAATTGGTCTTTGATCAGATAGGAGTCATGAATAGGTTCCAGGTTTAAGATTTGCTCCCTGGCCAATTGGGATCCGGCCAATTCACTCAGTCGCTGTATAATTTTATGAAATTCTAAAACCGTTATGGCCTTTTGATCCATACTTTATTCGCCCCTTCGCAACCTCTCCACTTCACTCTTCAGCTGAATATTTTCCATTTGCACATCAAAGAAATTGTTTTCTAATTCTCTGCATTTGTTTTCCAGTTCATTCACGATATTTTGAGATGCCATAGCCGCCTTAGCTTCCACATCCAAACTGGCATCCTCCAGTTTCCGAATTTCCCCATCTTTTTCTTCGATGGTTTTTAGCAATTCTTTTTTTTGCGCAATGATGGTTTGCGAATCCTCTTTGTATCCGATAATGGTTTTCTTGGCTTCTTCCCAAAGCTGAACGTAGTGTTCCATATCCTTTTCCAATTGAACACTCTGCCCCTTCAACCGATTGGCTTCTTCCAAAGCGTCAAAATAGTCATCGGCCACATTAATTGCTACCAATACCCCAAGATCAGATAAGGACGTACCTTTGGAAACAGCGGCAATGTCATACATCTTTGTATTGACATAATCTGACACTTTCATCATATGCTCCCGCGGTTTGTCACCTGCTACTACATAGTCTTGGCCATAAATTTTAACACTGACCTTATTCCCGTCCATATCCTTTTCCTTTCTTAGATTTCCCGCAATACGGCACCTGCTTTTTCTCGCAATGCTTGCAAGACTTCATGATGAACTAAGCTTACCTCTTCTTCCTTTAGGGTTCGATCCTTCCCACGATACACCAAATTAAAGGCACATGATTTTTTCCCGGGTTCTACTTGGTTTCCCCGGTACACGTCAAACAATTCCACCCGTTCTAATAAATCCGTACCCGCTTCTTGTATGACTTGCTGCATCCGTCCCACCGTCACTTCTTCATCCACTAGCAGGGCGATATCTCTGGACACCGCGGGATACTTTGCCAGTGGAGAGAAATACCGCATGGTCTCCGCGGCTTCCATCACTTTCTCAAAATCCACTTCTAGTCCATAAACACGCATATCAATTTCATAAGAGGCCGTCACCTCCGGATGAATTTCACCCAAAGCACCGATTTTATTTCCCCCTAACAATATTTCTCCACAACGGCCGGGATGGTATCGAAGCAGCTCTTCGTTGGCTTGAAATTCAATTTCTGTTATCCCCAACTTTTCGAAAAGTCGCAATAAAACCCCCTTCAGCGTGTAGAAACTTTCCTCTTTCCCATACATGCCTACGGCCAAAGAAACTTTCTCTAAAGGAAGACCCTCTTCCGTACCTCCCGTGTTTCGAAAAATGTTCCCCAGTTCAAAAACAAAGGCCTTTTCTCGATTTCGATTATAGTTTCTCCCCAATACCTCCATTATATTCGGAAGAAGCATGGTTCTCATGACAGAATTCTCTTCTCCCAACGGGTTGATGAGCCTAACGAAATCCCGTTCTTCCCCTCCGGGTGGGATTCGGAGAAAATCCGCCGTCTTGGGACTGACAAAGCTGTATGTCTGGGCTTCATATCCGCCCAATGCACACAGGGTTTCCTTGGCCAAATCCTGAAGTCGTCGCTCTCTGGTTTTGAAAGCCGCAGAATTGCCTTTGGGCACCGTCACCGGCAATCGATCAAATCCATAAATGCGGGCCACTTCTTCCACATAGTCAATTTCTTTGATCAAATCCTGTCTCACCGTAGGTGGGGTGACGAGAAGCCCTTCCTCCCGTTGTTCCACTACCATTTCCAGTCTTTCTAACGCATCCACTACGGTTTCCCGTGAAATGTTTACACCCATAATTCTCTGTACTCTTTCCAATCTTACCAAGCAAGGTGTCGCCAACATGGGATTGGGATATACATCCACCGGCTTTGCCATGGGCTTTCCGGCTTTTAGTGCTTCAATGAGCTGAACGACACGAGCCGCTGCTACACCACATAGATTTGGATCAATTCCTTTTTCAAAGCGGGCGCTGGCTTCTGTTCGCAAACCCAACTTTTTCGAACTGCTTCGAATAACATCCCCATTGAAATTTGCCGCTTCTATCACAATGGTATTGGTATCTTCTACGATTTCCGAATTCAGACCCCCCATAATTCCAGCAATACCGATGGATCGGCTCCCATCCTTTATCATCAAAGTGCCTTCCGGCATTATTCGTTCCGTGCCATCCAATGTGATAAACCGTTCCTCTGGAGTAGCGGTGTCCACCACAATTTTCCCCCCCTCTATCTGACGGATATCAAAGGCGTGAATGGGTTCTCCATATTCCAGCATGACATAGTTGGTAATATCCACAATATTATTAATGGGCCGCATGCCTGCCAACATCAATCTCTTCTGCATCCACCAAGGAGAAGGTTTCACCTCAACGTCTTTCACCACACGTGCCACATATCTTCCACATAGCTCCGGTTTCTTGATTTCCACTTGAATGAGATCCAGGCTATCCCCTTCCGTGGACTTTAGGTTGACATCGGGGTATCTGAGCTGGTGCTGAAAAGTGGCCGCGGTTTCTCTGGCCATTCCCAGCAAAGAAAGACAATCCGGTCGATTGGGCGTGATTTCGAAGTCCACCACTTGATTCAGTAAGCCCATCCCTTCCACAAAATCAGATCCCGGCTTTAGCTCCTCTATGGTTCCGTTTAAAATCCAAATTCCATCTCGATGAGCCACTGGGATTACCTTGTCTTCAAAGCCCAATTCTTCGGCAGAGCAAAGCATTCCGTCGGACAACACCCCGCGAAGGGAACCTCTTTGGATCACTTCACCCTCCTCTTTTTTGGGTTGCCCGTGAAGAGGCCCGGGTATTCGAGCGCCATGGGGAGCCACAGGAACCAACGCCCCTACAAAAACGTTGGGAGCCCCCGTTACGATATGTACATCTTCTTTTTCTCCAATATCAACGGAACAAATCACCAATTTGTCTGCATCAGGATGTGCTTCAATGGCGGTAATTTTTCCCACAACTACATTTTCGATACCTTGACCATAAGATTGAATTCCTTCTAAATTAGAGCCGGACATAATCATTCGCTCACAGTATTCATCGATTGAATCCGGCACATCCGTATATTCTTGCAACCATGTAATGGGTACTAACATCCGATTATCCTCCTATTTGAATTGATTGATGAAACGCAAATCGTTTTCGTAAAACAGCCGAATATCATCCACACCATACCGAAGAATGGCGATTCTCTCTACCCCCATTCCAAACGCAAACCCGGTGTATCTTTCGGTATCAATGCCCCCCACTTCTAAAACATTGGGGTGCACCATACCACATCCAAGAATCTCAATCCATCCGGTGCCCTTGCACATGCTACAGCCTTTGCCATTGCATTTGAAACAGCTCACATCCATCTCTGCGGAGGGCTCGGTAAAAGGAAAATAGTGAGGTCGAAATTTGGTTTTCGTTTGGGATCCAAATAACTGTTTCGCCATTACATCCAAGCAACCCTTCAGGTCCGTCATAGAGATTCCCTCATCCACCAGAAGTCCTTCTATCTGGTGGAACATGGGAGAATGGGTGGCATCCGGTGTATCGCATCGGAAGCACCTTCCCGGAGAAATCACCTTGATGGGTGGTTTTTGACTTTGTATCGTTCGAACTTGTACCGGCGAGGTTTGGGTTCGAAGCAATGTGTTTTCCGTAATGTAGAAGGTATCGGTCAGGTCTCTGGACGGATGATTTTTCGGCGCATTCAATGCGTCAAAGTTATTGAATACGGTATCAACCTCGGGTCCTTCCGACACAGAAAAGCCCATGGACATGAAAATCCTGGAGATTTCATCAATGGTAATAGTAATCAAATGCTTGGCACCCAACTCTTCGGCTTTCCCGGGCTCTGTCACATCGATTTTTTCCTGTCGGAATTTCTCTTCCTGCGCTTTGGCTTTTACTTCCGTCAACTTCCGCTCCAATGCGGACTCAATTTGTTCTCGGACTTGATTAGCGTCCTGTCCCAATTCCTTTCTCTCCTCAGGAGAAAGTTTTCCCATAGACCGTAGGATTTCCGTTAAAGGACTTTTCTTTCCCAACATTTTCACACGAATCTCTTCCATTTGTGTCAGAGAATCCGCTTTCTGAATTTGGGCTATGGCTTCTGCAAGGATTTTTTGCAACGTTTCTTTCATTCTCTATTTCCTCATGGATTCATACATCAGAATACTGGCAGCCACCGCTGCATTGAGTGAATCCACTTTACCTTTCATTGGTATTTTTATACAAACATCTCCATGTTCCCGGAAATAGGGGTCTACACCATTTCCCTCATTTCCGATAACCAGGGCGATATTCTTTTTCAAGCTTTCTTGGTAATACATGGTTTTGGCAGTCAAATCCGTAGTGACAATTCTTTTCCCGGTTTTTCTTAATGCCTCCACTAATTCTTCTTTGCTGGCATAATGAAAGAGAGGGATTCGAAACAGGGAGCCGGCAGTCGCTCGCACCACCTTTGGAGAAAAAACATCAACGGTTCCCTTGAGAATAACCACACCCTGATAGCCTGCTGCTTCCGCCGTGCGTATCAATGTTCCGATATTTCCCGGATCCTGCAATCGATCCAGAACCAGAACATTTCCTTCCTTCGGGAGAGCTTTTTGATTCATAGGCTTTTCCGCCACTCCCAAGACCCCTTGGCTGGTTTCTGTCTGCGCCAGTTGGTCAAACAGCTTTTGGTCTAATAAAAATATAGGTAAGCCCGGCGCCTTACCGGGCTTGGTAAAGACGAAGTGAGGTACTCCTCCACCTTTATCTCGCACCAGAATATGTCGAAGCGGAATCTCATGTTCAAGAGCTTCCTGAATCATGTTCTCCCCTTCTACCAAATAAAGTCCGCTTTCGTCTCGTCCCTTTTTCGTAGAAAGCTTCCGTGTTTCCTTGTATATGATGTTGTCCTTCGATGTAATGCTTTTCAACCGTACTTTTTCCCCTTCTCCCCCAATATGATAAAAAGCCGGTTTCCACCGGCTGGTTGATGCGAACCCCTGTTAACGTTCTTGACCGTCTTTTCCTCCTTTGAGAAAACCCGGTATGTCGAAAATGGCTTTTGCCGTTGATAGAGATCCCATGGTATCGTAGGGATTGTCGATTTGTCCCGGAATTTTGGACGTACCTTCCGTTTCTTTGACCTCCATCTCGTCCTCCTCCGAAATTAATCGGTTCAGGGCATCGGAAGGACGATTATCGAAACCGGTAGCGATGACCGTCACCACAATTTCTTCGTGCAATTCCTCTCGCACAGAAGCTCCGAAAATAACGATGGCATCATCGTCCGCAGCTCTCTGCACCTGATCCGCAATTTCATTCACCTCTACCATGCCCAAGTCATACCCTCCCAATACGTTGAGTAAAATTGCTTTGGCACCCGTGATGGTGGTTTCCAACATGGGACTTTCGATGGCTTCCCGGACGGCTTGTTCCACGCGGCCTTCTCCGTGGCCATGGCCTACACCCATGTGTGCCACTCCCCGGTCTCTCATAACGGTATCTACATCGGCAAAATCCTGGTTGATAATTCCAGCCTCTGCAATGATGTCGGAGATTCCACGAACCCCTTGTTTCAATACGTCATCCGCCATATTAAATGCCTCTAACATGGTGGTGTTCTTTTCTGCAACTTGCAGTAGCTTATCGTTGGGTACAATCACCAACGAGTCCACATATTTCTTCAGAAACTTGATTCCCAATTCTGCATGACCCATCCTTTTCTTTCCTTCAAAAGTAAAGGGCTTAGTCACTACCCCCACGGTGAGAATCCCCATGTCCTTAGCCGCTTTGGCAATAATAGGTGCTGCACCGGTTCCGGTGCCGCCCCCCATACCTGCGGTAATAAACACCATGTCGGAGTTTTCCATAATTTTCTTCAGGTCTTCGATACTTTCCTCCGCCGCCTTTTGGCCGATTTCCGGATTGGCACCGGCTCCCAAACCTCGGGTCAGCTTTTCCCCAATCTGTATCTTCACCTCTGCTTTTGATCCGTTCAAAGCTTGTCGGTCCGTATTTACGGCAACCAACTGAACTCCTCTCATTCCCGTCTCGATCATTCGATTGACTGCGTTACAACCGCCGCCACCGATTCCGATCACCATTAGTCTTGCGCTGTTCTGTTCATTCACCTCAAACTGTAACATCAAAAAGACCCTCCTACGAATCTCTAAATCGCCTTACATATGTATATGTTGTATTATATCATAAGGCATCCCCAAAATACATATCATTTCTCCGGGATTCCGGGGCTTTTTTCTCTCCCCATCCTCCTTTTTACTGTACCACCGGGCTGAAAGAACAATATCCCTCTCCTCCTAAATAAATGGTGCCGTATTGAATTCCTTCCGATATTAGGTCCACTAATACCGCCTGCAAATTTCCGTTTTCCATGGCTTCCAAAATATTTTCCGGCTTTCCTTCACAAATCAATCGGTCATAAATATATGCTTTTACAATCACGTTGGATATATCAATTTTTTTAAAAAATAAATCATTCTCTTCCATGGCAGACAACATAATGAGGGTGTTTTTCAATACCGTGACTTCCTCCACCTCCAGCTCAGCACCAGGTTGTATTTGCAGTAAAGTCATCCCCACCAACAAAGGCACCTGAGGTGGTTGATCCACCCGCCTCAACACCATTCCATCCAAATTGATTAAGACATAGGATTCTCCATAAACCACGGCCGCATCCTCTGTTCTCTCTTCTATCTGGATAATTACCGTGTCTGGCAACTCTCTTTTCATATTCGCCGAGCGAATATAAGGGTCTTGCTTCATTTCAGCAATTCGCTGTTCTTTATCCAGTTGGAACAAGTTGGTTCCTGTTTTCAACTTCGACAATGCCACCACATGGTCTTTTTCGTAATATTGATTTCCTTCTACCCGAATATCGGCAACATTGAAATATGAGGTTTGTGACACTCCATAAAGTCCTCCTGCGAGAAAAAGAACCAGGACCAACCGCAGCCAGTAATTTTTCTTTTTCCGTCGCTTCTTTTTCTCTTCTTTCCCATTTGTCATGACGAAACCCCGTCTAATATCAGTTGGTGATACAGTTCTTCCGCCGCTTGGGGACGAGCCATGCTTTTCATGGCAGTGGCCATGCTCTTTCTTCTTTCTACATTGAATTTCAATCCAAGAATCTCTTCCATCATTTTGTCCGCCGTCAAGTGTTTCTCCTCCAGAAGAACGGCGCCGCCTCCATCTGCCACTGCTTTTCCATTGTAATATTGATGATTGCCTGTAACATTGGGGGAAGGAACCAAGATGGCGGGTACACCACAAGCCATTTCTTCCGCCACTGTAAGGGCACCGGCTCTAGACAACACCAAATCTGCAGCACTTAACAACACCGCCATATGCTCTGTGTACTCCAACAAATCCAAACCCTTGTGGTTTCTCAGACCCAGCTCCGATAACTGGTTTTCTACCTTTGAAAAATAAGCACTTCCCGTAATGAAAGAAATTCGATTGTCCGCTTCTGATAGAAACCGAGGTAAGACCTCCACCAACCGCTGATTCAGTACTCCGGCACCCTGGCTCCCTCCGAAGGCCACAAGGAAAAACTCTTGATTTCCAATACCCAGCTGTTCTCTGGCATCTTCCCGGGTGATATTCCCCATCCGTTGTCTTACTGGGTTTCCCGTCACTACCCACTTTTCTGGATGGCGAAGATGATCTGTGGCTTCATGGAATCCTAAAAAAACCTTTTCGCAACGCCCCTCCAACCATCGGTTGGCCAATCCGGGAACTGCATTTTGTTCATGAATATATGCCGGAATCTTCTTTCGGCTAGCAGCCATTATCACGGGTACACAAACATACCCCCCTGTTCCGATAACCACTACCGGTTTCACCTTATCCATGATATCACCAGCCATTCGGCTCCCTCGTATCACGTTTCGAAGAGTTCCCAGATTTTTGTGAAGCTGTCTTCGATGAATCCCACTGGCTGGAATGGTTAATATTTCATACCCGGCAATTCCAATGGCTCGTTGTTCTAAAGGTCTGCCCGTACCGAGAAAAACAATATTGGCATCCGGATGATGTCTTTTTATCGTATCTGCAATGGCAATGGCAGGGTAAATATGTCCCCCCGTCCCTCCACAAGTCATGATGATATTCATTTCATTCTCCTCGCTACAACTTCGGTGGTTTATATCTGGATATATTAATCAAGAGTCCCATGGCAATCATAAACATCCAAATGGCATTCCCACCATAACTGATGAAGGGCAAAGTAATTCCCGTAGGCGGCATGACGGAAGTCACAGTCGCCACATTAAGAACCAACTGAATTCCCATCATCATCGTTACACCGGAGGCCATCAAAGTCCCATACATGTCCTTGGCATTGATGGCAATATGAATTCCTCTCCATAACAACAACAAATAGCTGAGGAACAAGACGAGAATTCCCACAAATCCCAGTTCTTCTCCGATAATAGATAGAATGAAATCATTATGGGCTTCCGGCAAATAGAGATTCTTCTGGATGCTTTTCCCCAGACCTACACCAAACAATCCCCCCGAGCCCAGCGCATACAGAGATTGTACCACTTGATAACCGCTGCCCAACGGGTCAGCGAAAGGATCTAGAAAACTAGTAATACGACTCAACCGATATCCGCCGTCCGGGTCAAGAAAAACTGCAAATGCAGCAGCCGAAATTCCCATAAGACCCACAAGGACAAGGTGCCATATCTTGGCTCCCGCCACGAATAACATTCCAACAATAATCATGAATATGGTGATAGCAGTAGATAGGTTTGGTTGTAAATAAATCAATCCAAAGCATACTCCGCCCAAGCCAACCATGGGAAGAATGCCGGTCTTAAAAGACCGGGGTCTTGTACTGTCGCTACTCAGGTACCATGCCACAAATACGATGACTGCCAATTTGGCAATCTCTCCCGGCATCAACGTCAAATCACCAATACCAATCCAACGAGTGGCATTGTTTCTTGTAACACCCAGCGGAGTGAATACCATCATTAATAAAATAACGGATAACCCGATTATGCCCCATGAAAATTTTTGATAAAAATGATAGTCAATGGAAGCAACCACCAGCATAAGTAATGTGCCAATTCCCGCAAACACAATTTCTCGTTTTAAAAAAAAATAGGGATCATTGTAGTCACTCAAAGCCGTGTAATAGCTGGCACTGAACACCATGATGATTCCGAAAATCACCAATGCCATGGTGATGATGACGATTAAAAAATCCCCAGATTTCATTTGTTTGGACTTAGGCCCCATTTTTTATACCTCGTCTTGTTCCTATCAATTTGCCAATTTATGGACCAGCGTCTTGAAATGTTCTCCTCGTTGTTCAAAATTACTGTACATATCCCAGCTGGCACAAGCGGGAGATAACAGCACGGTGTCTCCTCGCGAAGCCATTTCGTATGCCACACGGACACCTTCATCCATATCTTTGACCATTTTTATGTTGCCAAATCCCTTGTTCTCTGCCGTATCTTTGATTTTTTCCGCCGTCTTTCCCAACAACACCAGCCCTTTTACTTTCCCGGCGAAGGAATCAATCAGCCCTTCAAAATCTCCACCTTTATCGTATCCCCCTGCAATCAGCACAATCCCTGGTGGCATGGCCTCCACTGCCTTAATAGAGGAGTCGGGATTCGTCCCTTTGGAATCGTTCACAAAACGAATGCCATCAATCTCTTCCACAAACTCCAGTCGATGCTCCACCCCGGCAAATTGTTTCAGTGTTTCTCGTATCACATCGGGATGAATTCCGGAGAAAAATGCGATGGCTGTGGCAGCCAGGGCATTTTCAATATTATGATCTCCCGGAATGAGAAGTTCTGACGCGGGAAGGATGGGGATTTCCTTTTGCGACGGAGCCTTCACTACTATAGTGCCTTCTCGGAGAAAACAACCTACAGGCAGCTCTTCCTTGCGACTAAAATAAACCACATTGCAACCGGCCCTTTGTCCCAACTCACGGCAATTCATATCATCATAGTTTAATATGGTGTAATCCCTTTCGTCTTGATTCTTAAAGATCTCTGCTTTGGCAGAAATGTAGTTCTCCATGCTAATGTGTCTGTCCATATGGTCTTCCGTAATGTTTAAAATGGCAGACACAAAGGGA
This sequence comes from uncultured Clostridia bacterium, assembly GCA_937928455.1. Taxonomy (GTDB): domain Bacteria; phylum Bacillota; class Clostridia; order Peptostreptococcales; family Anaerovoracaceae; genus JAAZGD01. The sequence goes on along the minus strand of CALFUG010000114.1, from coordinate 1,729 downwards.
TGAAAACTCTTGGTGGTTTCCAACTGAAAACTGGAAACCTCGGTAACCAGCCAAGACTCCTTGGTGGCTATCAATGCCCGACTAATTACTGCCACCCCAATATTCCCTACCACATATGTTTTTCGGTGAGCCCGCTTAAAGATTTCACCTACCAAAGTGGTGGTGGTGGTTTTACCATTGGTGCCAGTAATGGCCACATAGGTGCCGGAGCCTACCCGAAAAGCAATTTCCAACTCCCCTACAATTTCTGCGCCCTTGTTTTTCGCTTCTTCAATAAAATCCAAGTAGAGGGGAACTCCGGGAGAAAGAACCACCATGTCGTAAACGTCTGCAGGATCTGGCTTCCTTCCGAAATAGCATTTTACACCTACTCCCTCTAAGAACTGAATCAGATTGGGCTCCACCTCTTCTTTCTTCTTGATATCTTGGACGGTGACCAGGGCTCCCAGCTTCAGCAAAGCCTGGGTGGCCGCAATTCCCGACTTTCCCATGCCCACCATCAACACTCTTTTCCCCTTCAATTGTCCTTCCATTTATAGCACTCCTATCCCAACCACGGAAAACAGCAATGTGACAAACCAGAACAATGCCACTACCTGAGTTTCTTTCAACCCGGAAATTTCGAAATGGTGGTGCAACGGCGCCATTCGAAAAATCCGTTTTCCTGTGGTTTTAAAACTAACCACTTGCATAATCACTGACAGAGCTTCCGCTACATATACAAATCCCACTATGGGAAGAAATAATTCCAAATCCATCATCATAGCCAGGGTAGCCAATCCGCCTCCCAGTGCCAAAGATCCTGTGTCCCCCATAAAAATCTTAGCGGGATGTCGATTAAATATCAGGAACCCCAAGCAAGCACCTGCCATGGTTATGGCAAGGGGCGCCGATGTCATATGGTGATAGGTCACAGCTGCCAAGGAAAAGAAAACCAGTGATATGGCAGTAACTCCCGTGGCCAGCCCATCTAGTCCATCCGTCAGGTTCACACTATTTACCATGGCTAACAGGACAAAGATTCCAAATGGAATATACCAAACTCCAAAATCTATGAGTTGGCTGGAGATAGGCATGCGAACCAATGTGTTCCCTCCCGGTCCGTATGCAATCACCCAGGCAAGAATTCCGGAAACCACCAATTGCATTAGGATTTTCTGCCATGCTCTCAGACCTAGGTTATGCTTCTTTTGAATTTTAGTATAGTCATCCACAAACCCAATGGCACCAAAGGCCAACAATGCGCCCATCACCATCAAAACGTCCCACTCAAACTGTTTGGTAGCTATGGCGGTAATGGCAATACCCATGAGAATGGCAATCCCTCCCATACTGGGAGTCCCGGACTTCTTCAAGTGAGACTGCGGACCCTCTTCTCGAATATTCTGTCCGGCATGCTTCCTCTTGAGAATGGGAATGGCCAAGGATGTAGCCACTGTAGTGATCATGAATGCCATTGCTAGCAATAATAGTAATTGCAGGATTTCCATATATGCACCTAATCTTTCATCATATGCTGTATGATTTCTTCCATCTTCGTTCCTCGAGAACCTTTCAAAAGTATCACATCTCCCGGCAAAAATAGACGGGATGTTTGCGAAATCAACTCTTCCTTTCGAGAAAAATGAAGGTTGTTCTCTGGCTTCAAATAATCTTTGGCTCCTAAATTGATATTATATGCTAATTCCCCAACAGTGACAACCATGTCTACCCCGATACTCCCGGCATA